>CBFGOU010000490.1:0-4222 GCA_965650445.1 uncultured Oxalobacteraceae bacterium
GAACTTTGTCGCGATCAATTGCGGCGGCATGCCCGAGGCCCTGTTCGAGAGCGAAATCTTCGGGCACGAAGTGGGCGCCTTTACCAACGCCAGCAAGCGCCGGGTGGGCAAGATCGAGCATGCCGACGGCGGCACCCTGCTGCTCGATGAAATCGAAAGCATGCCGATGGCGCTGCAGGTCAAGATGCTGCGCGCCCTGCAGGAACGCAAGATCGAGCGGCTCGGGTCGAACCAGCAGATACCGGTCGATGTCAGGATCGTCGCCGCGACCAAGACTGACCTCAAGGAATTGAGCGAACAACAGAAATTTCGCAGCGACCTGTATTACCGGCTCAACGTGGCCGTGCTCGAACTGCCGCCGCTGCGCGAACGACGCGAGGACATTCCCATCCTGTTCGACCATTTTACACTGCAGGCGGCGCTGCGTTATGGGCGCGAGGCGCCGACGCTGGCGGGCCACGAGATGCGCCAGCTGATGGCCGGCGACTGGCCCGGCAATGTGCGCGAACTGCGCAACGCGGCCGACCGGTTCGTGCTGGGCTTGCCCGGACCAGGGCAGCCGGCGGCCGACGGCGCTGCGCGCCTGAGCCTGGCTCAGCAAATGGAGCTGGTCGAAAAGTCCCTGATCGAGCAGGCCTTGAAGCAGCATGGCGGACGCCCGCAACCGGTCTGCGAGGAACTGGGGATCGGCAAGAAAACCCTGTATGACAAGTTGCATCGGCACGGCATCGTCATCGATGCGTACCGGCCGGCGCAGGGGGCCGGGTCAGCGGTAGGTGGCGGGGTCGCCTGAATCGGTGGGCGCTGCGATCACCCGCTTGAGCGCTGGACTCATCGGCAGTTGCATCGGCTGGAACCACTTGCGGTAGATCTGCATGATTTCGCCGGATTTGAACAGGTCGACCAGCGCATCGTCGACGACTTTCTTGAAGCCGGGGTCGTTCTTGCGCAGGGCGATACCGTAAGGCTGCACGGGCAGATTCGAGCTGGCGATGGCGAACGCGCCGGGGTCCTTGGCGGCGGCGACCAGCCCGTACAGCAGCACGTCATCCATGACGAAGGCGGCGGCCCGGCCGGCCTCAACGAGCGCGAAAGCGTCGGCGTGGTCCTTGCGGGTGATCATCCGCAAACCATATCCGTGCGCGCGATTGAGTTCTTCCAGGGCCTGAATGGTGGTGGTGCCCGCCGTTAATGCCACGGTCAATCCCTTCAGGTCTTGCAGCCCATTGATGTGGGAGGTTTTCTTCGACACCAGACTGACGGACGCGATGAAGGTGGTCACCGAAAAGGCAAGTTCCTTCTGCCGCTCCAGGGTGTTGGTGGTGGAGCCGCATTCGAGATCGATGATATCGTTGACGACGAACGCGGTGCGGTTGGCCGCAGTGACCGGGCGCAGCACGACTTCGAGACCGGGCGCCTTGAGCCGCGCGCGGATGGCGTCGACCACGCGATAGCATAGATCCATGGAGTAGCCGACCGGCCGCTGCTGCTTGTCGAGGAAGGAAAACGGAATCGAATTGTCGCGAAAGCCCAGGCTGATGACGCCCGTCTCGGCGATCTTGCGCAGGGTCGGCGATTCCTGCGCGGCGCACGGCGCGGCGAGCCACCACGCGCCGGCAAGGGCGCACAGCAGCGGCTTGAGTTTCACGGTTTTTTTTGTCGTCCGGCTCGGCATGCGTCCATGATCCCATGAACGGGAGGCCACGACAACGCCTATGCAAGGGTATGCACGAAACGCATACGGCATCGCCGGCTTCGCCTAAACGCAATACATATGCTACTGTTTCGGTCGCCTCAAAGTGGGAACTTGCCTGGGCCGGAGCCCGGGTGCTGATTTCGCCTATCGCCTGAAACCCGGCGAACGCCTCGCTTCTCCCGCCTTTCATGCAGGATTTTCCAGCGACGGTTTTGGTGGGGCGTCGCGCCTGTTTCATCGCTATCAGCGCACGCGCATACTGCCCGGCTCCCCCACTCTGCGCCCGCGTCCCGTTCTCTACAATTCGTGGGAAGCGACCGAATTCGCCGTCGACGAAGCCGGGCAAATGGCTCTGGCGGACAAAGCGGCCAGCATCGGCGTCGAGCGGTTTGTCGTTGACGATGACTGGTTCGGCGCGCGCAACAATTCGCGTGCCGGCCTGGGGGACTGATTTGTCAATCCCAAGAAATTCCCGCAGGGGCGCGCTCCGCTCATCAAGCGCGTCAATGACCTCGGCATGGAGTTCGGGCTGTGGGTCGAGCCGGAGATGGTCAATCCGGACAGCGACCTGTATCGCGCGCATCCGGATTGGGTCATCCACTTCCCCGGGCGCGCGCGCTCCGAGGCGCGCGGTCAGCTGGTCCTCAACCTGGCGCGCAAGGATGTGTACGATTACCTTCTTCGGGTATTGGACAAGCTGCTTGCCTCGAACAACATCGCATTTCTCAAGTGGGATCATAACCGCGCCTGGTCCGAGCCCGGCTGGCCGGAAGTCGCGCCGGCCGAGCAGCAGCGGCTGTATATCGCCTATGTGGAAAACCTCTACAAGCTCCTGGCCGAGCTGCGTCGACGCCACCCGCGCCTTGAAATCGAAGCGTGCGCCAGCGGCGGAGGCCGCGTCGATCTCGGCATGATGGCCCTGACCGAGCAGGTGTGGGTGTCCGACAATACCGATCCCTATGATCGGCTGCTGATCCAGGATGGCTTCAGCCATGCGTATGCCCCGGCGATCATGACGGCCTGGGTGACCGACGCGCCCAATTTCGTCAACAAGCGCATTACCTCGCTGGAGTACCGCTTCATGTCTTCCATGCAGGGGGCGCTCGGGATCGGGGCCAATCTCAACCATTGGAGTGCGGACGACTTCGCCAAAGCGAAGCGGCTCGTCGCCGAGTACAAGAAGATCCGGATCACTGTACAGCAGGGCAACCTGTACCGGCTGGTGTCGCCCCGTGGCGGCTCGGCCCGCTCGGCGACCTTGTCCGTGGCGCAGGACCGCAAGCAGGCGGTGCTTTTCGCCTTCCTTCACTCTGGGCGACTGCGTGATGCACAACCGCGCATCCAGCTTCGCGGTCTCGATCCAGCGAAGGTGTACAGCGTAAGGACGATTTCAGGTAGCGTAACGCCGCAAACGCCGGCAAAGGCCAGCGGTGCGTACTGGATGGGACACGGCGTGGATGTCGAGCTGCACGGTGATTTCCAGGCCGCCGCATTTGTTCTGGAGGCAGCCTGAGCGCCGCTCAGGGTGCCTCCTTCATCCTGGAATCGTTCGAATAACAGTCGATCCTTTGTCTGACCTGTTGTATCTGGCGTCAAACTGGCTCGTCACGTTTTTGTTTTTTTATTTTGAATGCGCTCGTTCGCGTGGTATGGTACATTAACTATATAAAACCATTTGGGCATAGTGGCGGAGCACGCCCATGCGTACGGGCCTTTTTTTTAAGGATGTCTGTACGTTATATATATAAGTCCAATGATGGGCAATCGCAAGCGAGACATTGCAGACATGACGGAAATTTTGACGCGGCAATCCTCCCGGTTCGCCTTTATGATGATTACCTCGCTGTTCTTTATGTGGGGGTTCGTCCACAACCTCGACCCGATCCTCATCCCTCACCTGAGGCGATCGTTCAGCCTGTCGGTGCTGCAGTCCTCATTGGTGGATTCGGCGGTGTTCATCGCGTACTTCCTGATGGCGCTGCCGGCGGGCCTGTTGATCCGTAGGGCCGGTTACAAAAAAACGATCCTGTTCGGTCTGCTGTTGTTCGCCACCGGCTCCCTGCTCTTCATTCCTGCAGCGAATACGCAGCAGTACGCAGTGTTCCTGGGGGCGCTGTTCATCATCGCCTGCGGCCTGACGATCCTCGAGACGGCGGCCAACCCGTATGTGTCCTTGCTGGGCAAGCCGGAACGGGCCACCCAAAGGATCAACCTGGCCCAATCATTCAACGGGTTGGCAGCGACGCTGGCGCCCATCATTGGCGCGCGGGTGATTCTGGTGGAAGGGACGAGCGAACAACAACTGGCCGCCATGTCCGCCGCGGCGCGCCAGGCGGCGCTTGCAGCCGAAGCGGCCAGCGTGAAAGGACCTTACACGGTGCTGGGGCTGATCATCCTGGCGATCGCGGTCGTGTTCTATTTCATCAAGTTGCCCGAGCTTGCTGGCGAGGGCAAGTCGAGCAGCGAAGCGGCCGGCCGCTCGATTCGTCAAGTGCTGCGGATCCCATCCATCCGCCGCGCCGGCAT
>CBFGOU010000491.1:0-4217 GCA_965650445.1 uncultured Oxalobacteraceae bacterium
CCCTCACTGCCGCCCTGCCCGCCCTGCGCATGCAGCGTCTCCATCAGTTGTTGCATGAAGTCGCCCAGCGCCTGCGCCGGGTCGCTGGTGCTGTCGGTCGCGGCGCCCGTGCTCGCGCCAAGTTCCGACAGGGCGCTGGCAATGGCGCTGACGAAGTCCTCGCCGCGCGCCTTGCCTGTCGCCTGCGCCGCATCCGTGCTGGCGGCCGAGCCGCGGTATTGCGTGGCCTGGGTTTGAGTCGTGCTGCAGCTTCCTAGTGAGCCGATCGACATGGGTCATCCTCCTTATTGACGTGGCTCGCGGCGCGGGCCGTCGAATCGGGGCTGCTTGCGCTGCTCGGGGGTCAGCAGCGCCTGCACCTGCGCGTCGGTCCTGGCCCGCAGCAGCGCCAGTGCGGCGACCGCCTTGCCTTCCGCCTGCGCCAATGCGGCGGCCTTGGCATCATCGAATTTGTCCGAGTCGACCAGGGCGCGCAGCGCTTCCTGAGCCTTGCGCGCCGCCTTTTCCTGCTCGCGGCGCTGCGGCGCCTGCGCATGCATGATGGCGAACACTTTGTCCTGCTGCTCCTCGCTCAGGTTCAGACCGTGCGCGAGACCGTGCGCGCCCATCGGCATCGGGCGGCGTTGCTCCATCCTCGGCCCCGCTGGCGGCAGGTCAGCGCCTTCGCCAGCCATGCTCGGGCTGGCGGCCAGCGCGCACAGCGCCGCGCCGAACACCATGCTCAATCGGGTCACTTGTTTCATGCTTTCTCCAGTTGTTGTTTGAGGACTCGATTCTGTGCGCCACAACTGTTAAGAGGTGTTAGGCTGGTGTAAAAGCACGTAAAGACAGACCATCAATACGCGGTGAAATTGCGCTGTTTTGCTATGATCGAAGCATGAACAATGTCTTGTTAATCGACGACGACGTCGAACTGGTCGGCATGTTCCAGGAATATCTGGAACAGGAAGGATTTCACGTCACCTGCGCCCACGACGGCGCGGCCGGTGCGCGCGAAGCGCTCACGGGCCAGCACGCCATCGCGGTGCTCGATGTGATGATGCCGCACATGAACGGGCTCGAAACGCTGCGCCGCATCCGCGCCAGGAGCCATATGCCGGTGCTGATGCTGACCGGGCGCGGCGACGACACCGACCGCATTCTCGGACTCGAACTGGGCGCCGACGATTACGTCACCAAGCCCTGCACCCCGCGCGAACTGACGGCCCGCATTCGCGCCATCCTGCGCCGTACCAATGCCAGCCAGCGCGACGACGGCGGCATGACGCTCACCGTAGGCAAGCTGTCGATGCAGCCGGAGCAGCGCCGCGCCACCTGGGATGGCAAGCCGATCGAACTGACCAGCACCGAATTCAATCTGCTGGAAGTATTGGCGCGTAACGCCGGCAAACCGGTCAGCAAGAACGAACTGTCCGAACAGGGACTGGGACGGCCGATGGCGCGCTTCGACCGCAACATCGACGTGCATTTGAGCAGCCTGCGGCACAAGCTGGGCACCCTGGCCGATGGCCGTTCCTGCCTGCAGACCGTGTACCGGCTCGGCTACCAGCTGATTCGCGACTGAGCATGGGCCGCCTTTTCTGGAAGTTCTTCCTGTCGATCCTGCTGGCCCAGCTGGCCGCCACGCTGGGCATCGGCACGGTATTCTGGCTGCGCGACCAAAGCCGCCTGAAGGCGCTCGAGCGCTACGCCGCCGCTCCCGTCATCGACACCAGCCGCTCGGCCGAATTCTTGATCGACGCCGCGGCGCTCACGCTCAAGCACGGCGGCAAGGAGGCGCTGCACGACCTGGTGGCCGGCTCGAACCGCATCAGCCTGTTCGTGATCGACGACGACACCGGCCGCGAAATCCTGGGGCGGAAGGTCACCCCGGAACTGCGCGCCCAAGCCGCATCCTTGCTGGCCGACGGCACCCGCCACAATGTGGTGCGCATGCTGACGGCTGCCGACGGCAAGCGCTATCTGGTGTTCCTGCGCTGGCTGGGCGAACGCGGACGCGGCGCCCTCGGCGGCCAGCCTGCTCCGAACGGACCGCGGCCGGACATGGGCCCTGGTCCGGGCCCCGCCTTCGGCATGGGGCCGGCTCCCGGACCAGGGCCTGGGCCGGCGCCGATGCAGGCCGGCCCTGCGCAAGGTACGGGCTTGGGTCCCGGCGGCCTGCGCGGCCCGGGCGGCCCGCCGTTCGAACGCCACTTCTTCCCATTGCAGGCAACGGTGGCTGGCGTGGTCGCCAGTTTCCTGTTCGCCGCACTGCTGGCCTGGTACTTTTCGCGCCCGATCCGCGCTTTGCGCAACGCCTTCGAAGCGGCCGCCGGCGGTGATCTGGCGCCGCGCTTCACCACGCCGGCCGGCGTGCGCGGCGACGAGCTGACCGATCTGGGACGCGATTTCGACAGCATGAGCGCGCAGCTGCGCACCCTGATGGATGGCCAGCGCCGCCTGCTGCACGATGTATCGCACGAACTGCGTTCGCCGCTGGCGCGCCTGCAGGCCGCCATCGGCCTGGCGCATCAGCAGCCGGACAAGATCGCCGCGTCGCTGGAACGGATCGAGCGCGAGAGCGTACGCATGGACAAGCTGGTGGGCGAGCTGCTCACGCTGTCGCGCCTGGAGGCGGCGCCGGCGCTGCCAGCCCAGGATGAAATTTCGATCGTGGACCTGGTCGAGGAAATCGTCGGCGATGCCAGCTTTGAAGCCGAACAGAGCGGACGCAGTATCGCCGTGTCGGGCATGGCCGTCGTCAACGTGCGCGGCGCGCCGGACCTGCTCTGGCGCGCCATCGAAAACGTGGTGCGCAACGCCATCAAGCATAGTCCGCCCAACGGCACGGTCGGGATCGTGCTGTCGGCCGATGCGCAGTACGTCCGCATCGCGGTGCTCGACCGGGGGGCCGGCGTCGCACCGTCCGATCTGGCGGCCATCTTCGCGCCCTTCTTCCGCTCGGATCCGACCTCCAACAATGTCGACGGCCACGGTCTCGGCCTGGCCATCGCCCAGCGCGTGGTGCTGGCGCATGGCGGCACCATCGGCGCCGAAAATCGCGAGGGCGGCGGGCTGCAGGTGACGATCGCGCTGCCGGTGTTGCACTGATCAGCGTTCGTATCGCGTGAACCGGAATATCGCAATGGGCAATGAGCGCTTCTGCGGCGGGCCGTGCGCGCGTGTCCCACCTGGCCGCGCCGCTCCGCCGATCATTGCTCCACGGGCTGCGCCACCTCGCGCGCCTGCGCTTCAAGGTCGGCCTGGGCCTCAGCCTTGTCCTCCTGCTTCGGCAACGAGGCCGCCTCATCATCCATCTCCATTGCCGGCGGCTGCAAGGCGAGCGGTCGGATCAGGTCCAGGCGCACCGCATACTGCATGCCTTTACGGTAGGCGGTGGCCGCGATCTGGCCGGCATCGTTAATCGCCTGCGGAAAGCGGATGTCCCAGCCCGGCCTGGGGTCGATCAGTGCATTCAGGCTTTGCATCCGCCGGCCCCGGTAAATGAAGCCGGACAGGTGGTTGCTGTATCCGACAATGTGGCCATAGATGTTGATGCCGTCGCCCTCGCTGAAGCGGTTCTCCGTTGCCGGGCGCCGGTCGATATCGACCAGGCGGCCGTTGCTGTAGAAGAAGGCGACCCGGTTATGGATGCCTGTCGGCACCGACGCGAAACCGGTGATCTGGGCGCGATCGTTAATCGCCAGCCCGACGTTGGGTTCGGAGCCGAGGCCACCCAGGTCGCGCATGACGCCCTTGGTCCAGATGAAGGCACGCAAGGGCTGGTCAGGAAACAGCAGCGGCCCTGAGCCACCGGTAATCTGGTTACGGTAGTTGAGCGCGTTGGCTAAGGTCAGCGGGTTCTCGAACGGTAGCGAACCAATATCTTTGAACGTGCCGTCCGGCGAGCGCAGGAAGCCGTGCGGGCCTTCAAACGAATCCGGAATCGCGCCGTATGCGGTGATGAAACCGTTATTGTTGATGTCGGTGTAGATGGTGATCCTGCCGGGAATGATGCCGATGTCGCGCCGCTGGCCCCGGTAGTAAAGGAAGCCGCGCCGTTTGCCGGATGCCGTGGTCCAATGGCCAAGGACCGTCCCCTTGTCATTGATGGCGACGGCATCGCTGGCAGTGCCGCCCAATGTGCCCAGGTCCACCAGGCCGGTGCCCCGGTTGAGGAAGCCGTGGATGGATGTGGCGCTGAATGGATAGTTGCCGATGACGACGCCTGCATTGTT
>CBFGOU010000492.1:0-4215 GCA_965650445.1 uncultured Oxalobacteraceae bacterium
GGCGGTTGCGCGACAGATCACCCGTACAGGTCAGCAGCAGGTCGCCCATGCCGGTCAGTCCCATGAAGGTGCCGGCCTGGCCGCCCAAGGCCACGCCAAG
The DNA here is from genome assembly GCA_965650445.1 of uncultured Oxalobacteraceae bacterium. Lineage (GTDB taxonomy): Bacteria > Pseudomonadota > Gammaproteobacteria > Burkholderiales > Burkholderiaceae_D > Telluria_A. Next base: position 101 of record CBFGOU010000492.1, read on the forward strand.
GCGGGTAATTTCGGCCAGTCCGCGCGTGATCAGGGCGGCACGCGCGTTCAAGCCCAGTCCCAGGCCGTCGGCCACGCCGGTGGCGATCGCCAGTACATTCTTGACCGCGCCGCCCACTTCCACCCCGATCACGTCATCGCAGGCATACACACGGATGCTGCCGCCGTGCACCGTGGCCACCACCTGGTCGCGCAGGCCGGCCGCGTGCGAAGCGACCGTCAGCGCGCACGGCAAGCCGCGCGCCACTTCCTGTGCAAACGACGGGCCGGACAGGGCCGCGGCGGGCACGGCCTCGCCCAACACCGCGCGCACCACCTGGTGCGGCAGCAGGCCGGTGCCGTATTCGAAGCCCTTGCACAGCCACACGATGTGCGGGATGGCATAGGGCTTGAGCTGTTCGAGCAGCGGGCGCAGCCCGGCAACCGGGCAGGCCGCGATCAGCAGCGGCGCCGGCGCGTCCAGCACATGGGCCAGCGCGGCGCCGAAGTCGGCCGTCACCTGCAGGCTGTCGGGGAAAGGAAAACCGGGCAGATAGGCGCTGTTCTGGCGCTCCCCGGCCATGGCCGCCATGGCCGCGCCGTTGCGGCCCCACAGCAAGACCTGATGGCGGGCGGCCAGCGCCAGCGCCACGGCCGTGCCCCAGGCGCCGGCGCCGAGCACGGTCACCTGGCGCGGCGCGCTCGCGGCAGCCGGCATCAGATGCCCCAGACTTCGGACATGCGCACGAAGCCGCTCACGCCGTCGCGGTGGCGCACCTTGGCCCAGCCGCCTTGCGTCTCGACCAGTTCCAGCAGCACGCCCTTGTCGGCACTCATGACGGCTGTGGCGTTCTCGTCCGCGGCCACGCGCAGGCGCGCATTGGGCACGCGCACCACCACCGTGCGGCGTGGCGACAATTGTTTCGATTCGATCCAGGCCAGGTCGCCCGTCACATCGCGCACCTTGGCCCATTCGCCATAGGTGAGCACCACCTCGACCGGCATGCCGCGCGGTGCGATGAATAACTTGCCGCCTTTCACAGACGGGGCGTCGTACAGGATTGCCGGACCGTTCGCGATCGACTTGAAATCGAAGGCGTGCGCGCCGGTCATGCCCAAAGTCAGGGCGATGCTGGCGAAGATGCGGGGAAAAGTCATGGGGCCTCCGCCTGGAAAAGTTCTTGGTGGGCAGGAATCTGCCCACGCGGATGCTGGCGTGGCCGCGCCGGCGGCAGAACCGGATTCTGCCGATTGCCCGCGCGGCCGGCGCTGTTAGTTTGGTGCGGTGCCGGCGGCAGCTTCAGCCAGGGCCTGGCGGCGCTGGTGGTAGAACACTTCGAAGTTGATCTCGGCCAGGTGCACAGGCGGGAAGCCGGCACGGGTGATCACGTCGGCGATGTTGCCGCGCAGGTAAGGGTAGACGATGTTCGGGCAACCGATGCCCAGCAGCGGGTCCATCTGGTCGGCAGGGATATTGCGCGCTTCAAAGATACCGGCTTGCTTGCCTTCGACCAGGAAAGCGACCTTGTCCTTGACCTTGGCGGTCACGGTGATGGTCACGGTGGATTCGTAGATGCCGTCGGCGATCGATTCGGCGCCCACGTCGAGCGACACTTCGATGGTCGGTGCTTCCTGCTCGAGGAAGATGGCTGGGGAGTTCGGCTGCTCCAGCGACATGTCTTTCAGATAGACGCGTTGGATTTGAAATACGGGTTGCAGATTTTCGTCAGACATGGAACGCTTTCGTTATGAGTATAAGAGAACGGCAGAACAGCAAATGCGACGGCAATTGTATCAAAACCATTTCGGATGCAATAGCTTTGCCGGTGGCTGCCAATAAGTGCGGGTCAAGCCCCATTTAACAAGGGATCGAGGCGTCCCGCCTGATCTAACGCATACAAATCGTCGAAACCGCCCACGTGGGTGTCGCCCACATAAATTTGCGGAACCGTGCGGCGCCCGGTCTTTTGCATCATGACGACGCGCTGCTCGGGAATCAGGTCGACCCGGATCTTTTCGATATCGGTCACGCCCTTGGCTTCGAGCAGGCGCTCGGCGCGCACGCAGTACGGGCAGGAGGCGGTGTGGTAGAGAACTACATGGGCGCTCATGGCAATTCCTTTCGTGCTTACTTGGCTGTCGGCAAGCCGCCGGCGGTCCAGGCGGCGATCCCGCCGTCCAGGCTCAGCGCATCGAAGCCGGCCGCCGCCAGTTGGCGCACGGCCTTGTCGGCCCGGGTGCCGCTCTGGCACACGACCACGATGGTCCTGGCTTTCGACTTGTCCAGCTCGCTGATACGGGAGCTCAAGTCTGCCAGCGGAATATTTTTCGCGTCGCGCAAATGCCCTCCGGCAAATTCATCGGCCGTGCGCACATCCACGATGGTGGTCTTGCCGCGGTTGATCAGCTGGGTCACTTCCAGCGCCGAGGCGCGCCGTCCGCGCGGGGTGAGCGCCGGCACCAGCAGGGCGCCGCCCGACAGCGCCACGAGGGCGACGAGGAAAATATGGTCGATTATGAATTTCACGGGTTTCCAATGGTTAAAGACAATCCGCGCATTATAAAATAGATGCCGGAGTCGAATTTGATTGCACTGTTTTCCGCGCCCATCCCTTCATTTTTATCGATAGAAAAACATTCTCATGTACAAAATTGTCTTCATGCGCCATGGCGAATCCACCTGGAATCTCGAAAACCGCTTCACCGGCTGGACCGATGTCGATCTGACTGAAAAGGGCGTGCAGGAAGCCAAGGCCGCCGGCCAGGTACTCAAGGAGCAGGGCTATACTTTCGACCTGGCCTACACCTCGGTGCTCAAGCGCGCGGTGCGCACGCTGTGGCTGGCGCTGGACGAAATGGACATGATGTATCTGCCGATCAAGAACGACTGGCGCCTGAACGAGCGCCACTACGGCGCCCTGCAGGGCCTGGACAAGGGCGAGACCGCCGCCAGGTACGGCGACGCCCAGGTGCTGGTATGGCGCCGCAGCTACGACACCCCGCCGCCGGCCCTGGAAGCGGGCGACGCGCGCACCTCCTTCAACGATCCGCGTTACGCCAACGTGCCGAAGGAACAGATTCCGCTGACCGAATGCCTGAAAGACACCGTGGCGCGCGTCATGCCGGCCTGGGACGAGGAAATCGCCCCGGCCATTCGCGCGGGCAAGAAAATCCTGATCTCGGCCCATGGCAACAGCCTGCGCGCCGTCATCAAGATGCTCGACAACATCAGCGACGAGGACATCGTCGGCCTGAACATTCCCAATGGCCAGCCGCTGGTGTACGAGCTCGACGCCGACCTCAAGCCGATCCGCCACTACTATCTGGGCGACCAGGAAGCCATCGCCGCCGCCGTCGCGGCCGTGGCCAATCAAGGGAAGGCCAAGTAAGTTTTGCTGAGTAATGTGAAGCAGTTAGCGCGCCGCGCGGTGCTGTGCACCGTGCTGGCCGCCATGGCGAGCGGCGCGCCGGCCGCGCCGCGCCAGACCGAGCGCAGCAAGCAGAAAGCTGCCGCCGAGGTGACGCGCGCCGGTATCCAGCAAAAGCTGGCGGCCTTGAAGCGCGACATCAACCGCACCGAAAACCAGAAGGACGACGCGGCCGACACGCTGGCCGAATCGGAAGAGGCGATTTCCAACGCCAACCGCGCCCTGCGCGACCTGGGCGAAGAACAGAAAGAGACCAACGTCAAGCTGGCCGAACTGGGCACCGCCCAGGAGCGCCTGGCCAAGACCATCGACAAGCAGAAACAGCAGCTGACCAAGCTGCTGCGCCAGCACTATGTGGCCGGCAACGAAGACCGCCTCAAGCTGCTTCTGTCCGGCGACAATCCCAACCGCATCAACCGCGACCTGCAAATGATGGCCTATGTGTCGCAGGCCCAGGCGCGCCTGTTGAACGCGCTGCGCGCCAACCTGGCCCAGGTCGAAGCCAACCAGGAAGCGGCCCAGAATGCCAAGGACGAGCTGGAAGAAATTGCCGCCGAACAGCGCGACCAGAAAGCCGTGCTGGAGAAGGAAAAGGCGCGCCGCGCCGCCTTGCTCGGCACCCTGTCGGCGCGCCTGGCCGCGCAGCGCAAGCAGTATTCATCTTTAAAGTAGAAAAATACAAAATGTTTCTCGAAAATACAGTAAATCA
>CBFGOU010000493.1:0-4214 GCA_965650445.1 uncultured Oxalobacteraceae bacterium
CGTTCCGTGACAACTATGTTGCTTCCGTCGGAGTATTAGCATGCAGGCCGATCAATTAATGCCGGCGACCAATACCAGCACGAAATCGCCTGGTGTTCCAAAACCGCTTAAAACGGCTCAGGCTAAGCCGTCGGCGCTTGTGGCTAGCTATGCCGCCGCCGCTCAGTCGAACGCCACCACGCGCTCATACGACGCGGACATTCGCCATTTCAAGCAGCACGGCGGCTCGATACCGGCAACATCGACAATGATTGCCGAGTACCTTGCAAATTTCGCCGGCACCCTAGCGGTCAGTACGCTACAGCATCGCCTAATCGCGATCCATCGCGCACATACGGACGTTGGCCTCGTGTCGCCCGTCATGGATAGCTTGGTCAAGCGAACAATGCAAGGTATCCGCCGCACGGTAGGTACAAAGCAGAGGCAAGTGGCGCCGCTCATGAAAGACGATCTATTGGAAATGATGGTTCACGTAGAGCGACAAGGGCCAATGAAGGCTGCTCGTGACAAGGCATTATTGCTTGTCGGATTTTCGGGTGCGTTCCGCCGCTCCGAACTTGTAGCGCTTCGATACGAAGACATGACATACTTCGAGAGTGGAGTCGAGCTGCTTATTCGGAGGTCCAAAACGGACCAAGAGGGTGTCGGCAGGACAGTATTCATTCCTTACGCACGCGGTAACCGCTGCCCGGTTAAGGCATTGATGAATTGGCTATCAATAGCTGGAATTATCAGCGGCCCACTTTTCAGGGCCATCAATCGACACGATCAGGTTGTTGGGGAAGCTGCGCTCAGCGCGCAATCGGTAGCGCTCATCGTCAAGTCTTCCGTCCGAATGATGGCCGGCGATGACGCGGCAAAGAATGTAGCGGGGCACAGTCTGCGCGCTGGCTACTGTACTGAGGCCGCAACTGTCGGGCTGCAGCCTTACCAAATTCGCGAGCAGACCGGCCACAAGTCAGATGTAACGCTTGCTCGCTACATTCGTCCGGTTGCCAAGCGTAAGACTCCGAGTCTACTGTAACCTACCACAACAAGCCTATGATCTGAGTAACTTCTCGATGTCAAGGTTCGAGAATGGTAGCTTTGGAGGGGCAAGTTGCCGAAGAATGGTCAAATGCTGTTCTATCTTGAGTTTTGCGAGGTTTTCTAAACGCATTTTGCCCCCCATGACTATAGCTGGCTCAAAGCCATAAACTTCGTCCGGTTCAAGTGGGCCTAGTTTATTTAAAGCTGGCCTGAATAGCTGGTGTCCAGATTCGTCCTTTAAGTCACATTCGCTAACGCTTAAACCTATAAAGGCGCGTACTGACCAGTCCTGATCTACTTTGTTTTTCGGCTTCAGGTCCTTTGGTAACGCAAAGATTGCGTTGATAGGGCAGCTTATTGTCATACTGACGCCACTACGTTCCCCGCAAACATAAAGGTCGCCAAATGCCGTTCTAGCAATGACGTGAAATGCATCAATTTGCTCAAGGCCGGTATCTTCCAGCCACTCATCAACAAGGTCTTCGTAGTCATCCGGATTAACAATCCAAAATAGGCCATTTGCATAGCCAGACCAACCTTCCTCCCTCCAATATGCTAATAACTGGTCGGGAAGCTTACCTTGCCATCTTTGAATAGCCTCGGCTGGGACATCCATCCTGTGGCTCGCCTCGCCGAACTCTTCAATGAAAACTTCAAAGTCATCGTCTCTCATCTCATTCCCTTTCCACGACAAGGTTCCAGTTTAACATTCATTTTTTGCTCGCCGTGGCCGCTATTGATTGCCTTTTCGGCTTCGCGATCCATTCCAGCAACCCTATCATTTTGGTTCCAGCTAGCGCCAATCGACGAATTCACATCTCGACGTCCTAGCCCTTTTGGCTCGTAGTCCATCCATCCGCCAGCCACCATGTCCGGATCATGCAGTGCAGCCAACTTGTCCATCACTTGCTTGGCACGCGTAGCAGCTTCCGCTTTTGCTGCTTGTGCGCTCATGCCCGCCTTTCGCAGGCTAGCGCGGAAGCTTGCGCTAATTCTTGCTAAGGCGCGTTCATTGAAGGTTTCTTGTGCCGCAGCCGCAGCAGGATTGCGGTTTAATGCCTTGAACGCATCCCGAGCCGCTTTGTAATCATTTGCACTTAGCTCATTGATTGCATTTTCTTGACGTTTTAGCTGCGCAGCCATTTCCTTCAGATAAGCCTTTTGTTCGTCCTTATTCATCCGCATGAACTTTTTCTTGTCGAAGGGATGGAAGCAAGGCACTTTATGCTCGCGAGCTTTTACCGTTACCTCTTTCTTGGGCTTGCGTGGGCCGGACGCAGCTTTCCGGGCCTCTTCCGCCTCCTTGGCTTCGCGCGCTTCCCTTGCTGCCTTGGCTTCTCGCGCAACTCTGGCGGCCTCTTCGGCTTCCTTTGCCGCCTTCGCTGCTTTGGCCACTTCCTCTGCTTCGTGCGCACCCTTGGCGATCCTTGCAGCTGTTCCAGCACCTTTCGCCATACTAACTGCACCCTTGGCGACTTTGCCAACCGTCGTCACAACTTTGCCGCCCGGGATCATGCTCGCGGCAGCAATGCCCGCCTCAACAAGATCGCCCTCGGCCACGTAGATCGCCGCATCTGCCGCGCCTGTTACTACCGATAATCCGGGAACAAAGCTTGCCACACCAAGCGCACCGTGCACCCACGCGCTAGACTTTTGCCACATAGTTTTTTCAGCTTCGGTTTCAAGCTTAAGTGCAGGGTTCGCACCGCCGCCGTGCGGCTCGATGTGTGTTATCGATTTCTCGGCCTGCTCCAGGATTACGCCTTTCGTGCTCATGGCTTAACTTGCAAGATTCATATCGCATTCGTCGCCATGGCGTACGACGTATTTCTTCTCAACCCTTACGGCGTCGGCACTTTGGGTAGCACGCACCTTGCCTTTATTAACGCCCGACTTCATGCCGCCGCCTGTTCCTGCTTCGTTGCCGGTCACATTGGTCACGATGCTGTCGCTGAGCAGGAAGACGGGGTTGGCATTGAACCTGACCGTTTTAGACACCTCGACGCTGTTACTTAAGTTCGCAATGATGGGGTATGGGACGGGCACCATATTCGGCCCCATCGGCGTCTTGCACACGTTGGGGACGAGGCTGACGGCCTTGAAGATACTGTTCTTACGGGCACCAGTTGGCATGCATTCCTCTCAAGCGGTGGTTGGAGTATTTTGTTCAGGCTGGATTGCCGAGTGCGTGGTCTTGGGGTTTTGGGCCTGCCCGCGCAGCGCATCCACATCAGCGCGCGACAACATCCGTGCTTCGAGCACCCGTATAGCAGGTTCGGAAGCGACGGTAGCGCGCCACACACAAACGACAGACGGTTTCTTGTCGGGCTTGCGGGCGTCGGGGACTACGTCGATGACGACCGTATCGAGCTTTGCCGCGAGTTCGCCGATACGTCCGTCCTCGAAGCGGACCAACACGAACGGCAGATGTCCCGGCAGAGCCAACGGCAGAAGCGTGTTGCCCCATGCGTCCTGTGTTGTCCCTGTACCGGCTGGACAAAGGTTATACAGCGTAATGGTCTCGTCGCCATCCATGTGCGGGACTACTTGCTGGTCGGCGGGTGCGCCGTTCCAGTACGCAAAATCGAAGTCGGCGGGCAAACTTGGGTGGCGGTTATTCATCCATTCCTGGTCGTAGGTGCCCGCCAGCCCCAAACGCGGCCTCCAAGCGCGTCCAATGATTCCAAAGCCGTCTGGTTCGTAGTCGTTGCCGAAGCGCGCCATGGGCTGGTTAGCGGCTTCTATTTGCGGCGCCGGCACACGACTTAGTTTCGTCGCGCGAAGATACCAATCTTCGGCGAAGCCACGGCCTACCGGGTTTTGTTCGCATACCGTATGGGCGATTGCTTGTGGCGCATCACCCGTGGCCGCGTTCTCGGGCTGAGGCACTCGGCCCGGCAACCGATGTTTTTTACTCACGCGCTTCGCTGCTCGCTCTGTGACGAGTATTTTGTTCTCACCGCCATAGGCATATTCGTAGCGCAGCGGCAGCGTTGTGATTGGTTGCGGGGCTGTCAGCTTCCATTTCGGGAGCGTGAACAGGGTCAGCGCCCGTAGGAAGGCAGGACGCTTGCGCCATTCGCGCGCACCCGTAATCGTTAGTATCTTGGAGAGAATGAGAGGACCTTGCTTTATAGTGGACCCCGAATTTGAGACGGTGGTTTAAGCTGTCGTCCGCGAAAGGA
>CBFGOU010000494.1:0-4207 GCA_965650445.1 uncultured Oxalobacteraceae bacterium
AGGCAGCCGGTATGGGCACCGGCGTTTTCGAGCATGATGCGCATCAGCGTGTCGATCACTTCGTCGAGCACGATGCGGCCGGAGATCGCTTGCGACGCCTTGGTCACCGACAGCATGTCGAGCTGCGCCTCGCCTTTGGCCGGCGTGGCCGGGGCGCCGTCCCTGTGCGTGCGCAGCTGTGGATAGCGCTCGTCGAGCTGGTGCACCTTGCCGTCGGCGCCCCAGCGCGCATAACAGCCGCGCGCCTGCTGCAGACATAAGCCGGCGATGGTGCCGGCGCCGCGCCTGCGGTAGAAGAGCGCGGCGCATTCATAGGCGATGGCCTCGTTCTGGACAAAGCCGTTCGCATGGGCCGACTCGATGGCCTCTTCATACAGTGGTATCGCGTCTTCGTTCCTGCCGTCCAGGCGGGCGATCTCGGCCGACACCAGCGCGTGCTTATCGCGGAAGGTGGGCGGGTAGTTCGCGGCCCACTCGCGCAAGCGCGCCTGGAAGGCCGCCAGGCGTTCACGCCAGGCGGGCTGCTCGTCGGCGCCAACGGTGTCATAGCCCGCCGCCGTGGTGAGCGCGGCGTAGTAAACGTAGTCCAGCATCTTGATATTGTGGCCGAGGTCCGGCGCCAGCGGTGCCGCCTGGCGGGCCGCCGCCAGCGCCGCCGGGTAGTCGCCCGACAGGTAGCGTTCCTGCATCTTGACGGTCCAGTACCAGCCGGCCACCGCCGGCATCCGCTGGCCGCTCAATTGCGCCTCGAACGCCGCTTCGTCGAGGGCGGCCGCCTCCGGCGCAGCCAGGCCCCGCAAGCTGGCGATCAAGCGGTGTTGACTCACCATGATGTCGGCCACGTCGCGAAACCTGGCTTTGCGTACGAATTCCAGATTTTTTTCCGATTCGCGCCATATCGTGTCCAGATGGTCGCCTCGGACGAGGAGTTCGGCGGGCGTATATTGGCTGCTATAGCAAGCAATGGCAAGATCGCCGGTGTCGACTCCGGCGCGTAAGGCGGTGCGGTGAAATTCCAGTGCGCTCGTGACCGGCTGCGTCCACACGGCAACCAATCCCATCGGGAAGTAGACCTTCGCCTGGTAGGCAACATAGGCGTGCTTGTCGACCAGCTCGCACGCAAGCCTGGCGAAACGGTAGCCGTCGGCATAGCGCTGGAAGGCCGGCCCGAGGACCGCGCCGAAACAGGCGTAGCCGTAAGCGGAAGGGGCGCTGGTCCCGTGCTTCAGGGCCAGGTTCACCATGTGGCAAATGGTGAGGTATCTCAGGTTGTGGTCGGTAAAGGTGGCGGCCGGCAGCAAGACCGCGAACACGTCAAAGGCAAGCCGCATGTCCGGGTCGCTCATCATCGGCAGGTCGATCAGGCTCTCGATGGAGCGTGCCCCCAGGTTGTCCCAGACCTTGGCGTACTCGGCCTGGACCTGTTCCCGGCTGGGGTGGGCCGCCATGTCGATGCCGAACAGGCGCAGGCAGGCGAGCCCGCTGGCGACGGCCTGCGGGTTTTCCGATTTCATGACATGCAGGACCACTTTCAGGCGATAGACCAGGGCCTGGTCCGATTTCGAGACGCTGTGTTGCAGCAGTTTGGCGATAAGCTGTTCGGCGTTCTCGAAATGCCCGCTTAGGAACTCGCATTCGGCGCGCTCCAGCCACAGCGTGTGCATGAGCTCGTAGCAATCGCTCCAGTCGCGTTCATCGAGCAGGGCCATGCCGGCGCCCAGATATACACAGGCCGACAGGTAAGCCGCCGCGCCCTTGGCCCTTCTTCCGGCGCGCAGGTTGACCTGTGCGACCCGGGCTTTCTCGTCCCGTTCGATCAGCAGGGCGGCGCCGCGGTTGAACTGGCTGGCGACATCGAACAGCGACTCGGCCAGTTCGTCTTCCGTCAGGTTTGCCAGGAGTGCCCGGCCGATGTGCAGGTGGTTCCCGGCGCGCTCCGCCGGCGGCAGCAGCGAGTAGGCAGCCTGCTGAATGCGGTCGTGCAGGAATTTGGCGCTGCCATTGGTGCGCACGATCAGGCCCGCGTGCAGCGCTGGCGCGAGTGCCGGCTCCTCCTCGGCCTGTCCGCTGACCAGGGCCAGGCGGCGCAGGTCGAACTTGTTGCCCAGGCAAGCGGCGCGCTGCAAGGCGTCCTGGGTGGCGGGGGGAAGCCGGCGCAACTTGCCGAGCACCAGGTCGACGACATTGTCGGCGAAGTCTTTGGCGGCGATTTTGCCGAGGTCCCACTGCCAGCCCCGGTGCAGCGCATCATGCAGCAGCAGCCCTTCTTCCCGCAGCGAACCGAGGAACTGGGTAAAGAAGAAGGGGTTGCCGCCGGTGCGTTCGAATATCTGGCGCGTCAGCGCTTCGCAGGACGCGCTTGGCGTATGGAGCGCGTCGGCCATCAGCCGGTTCAGGTGCGCGAGCGACAGTGGCGCCAGTTCCAGTCTGGTCACCGTAGCGGCGCTATGCCGGACCGCGTCCACGCTCGCCTGCAGCGGATGGGCCGGACCCACTTCGTTGTCGCGGTAGGCGCCGATCACCATCAGGTAGCGGGTGTCGGCGTGGCTGAGCAGCTCCTCGATCAGTTTCAGGCTGGCGGCATCGATCCACTGCAGGTCATCGAGGAAGAGCACCAGAGGATGCTCGTTGCTGGCGAATACTGCCATGAATTCCCGGAATACCATGCGAAACCGGTGTTGCGCCTCGGTCGGCGGCAGCGCCGGCACCGCTGCCTGCTTGCCGATGATCAGCTCGACCTGGGGCAGTGCGTCGACGATCAACTGACCGTTGACGCCGACCGCGCTCTGGATCCGATGCCGCCAGCCGGCAACGCGCGTTTCGGTTTCGGCCAGCAATTGCTGCACCAGCTCGCGAAACGCCAGGGTCAGGGTGACATAAGGAAGGTCGCGCTGATACTGGTCGAACTTGCCGGAAATGAAGTAAGCGCGCCTGTTGATGAGCGGGTGATGCAACTCCCCCACGAGGGCTGACTTGCCGACGCCGGAATAGCCCGACAGCGCGACCAGCGCCGCTTCGCCGGTGGCCGCCATGTGTTCGAAGGCGGCCAGGAGCAGCGCGATTTCGTTCTCGCGTCCGTACAGCCTTTGGGGAATCTGGATGTGATCGGGCACATCGTCGGCGCCGAGCGGGAAGGGCTCGATGCGGCCACAGGCTTGCCATTGGGCCAGGCAGCGCTCGAGATCGAGGCGCACGCCGCGCGCGCTTTGGTAGCGCTCTTCCGGCAGCTTGGCGAGCAGGCGCGTCACGATGTCCGCGACCGCTTGCGGCACGGCTGGGACCAGCTCGCGCAAGGGCGGCGCCAGCCGCGCGACATGGCAATGCGCCCATTCCAGCGGATCATTCGCCTGAAACGGCAATTTCCCGCTCAGCATCTGGTACAGCAGCACGCCCAGGGAATAGAGATCGGAGCGGTAATCGACAGGGCGGTTCATGCGCCCGGTTTGTTCGGGCGAGAAATAGGCCCAATCCCCGGCGCGGGGCTCCGCGGCGGCTTGCCCGGCACTGGCCATGCGCAAGTCGAGCAGGCCGAACTCGCCATTGCGCACGCCCACCAGCACATTGGCCGCGCACAGATCGTGGTGAATGATGTGGGCGACATGCAGATCGGCAAGGGTGCGCGCCAGTTGGGATGCCAGGCGCAGGCAAGTGGGCACATCGAGGCTGCCGTGCGCCAGGACGGTGGACAGGGAGTCTTCGGCGCGATTGACTGTCGATGGAGATTCTTGCCCAGCAGCCAAGTTAGCGCTTACGGTCGCCATTCTTAACGAATATCAGCGGATGTGAACTTCATCTCTGTCTCCTCAACGCTCTGCAATGCAAGTCCTGCTTAGACCACAGAAAAATCAAAACGTGCGTTGCACCGAACAAAATATTGTCCCGGTCAGACCAGGGTGGACGAGCACTGCACGGCACCGACCTCGGCTGAGACCGTAGGTGACGGCGCCGGCTTAGTTGACGTCGACGGTCACCGTGTCGTAGTGGCCGGCGGCGTCGATCACGGCGATGCTGTGCTGGCCTTTGCTGTCCAGGCGCAAGGCCTGGTGGCTCTTGCCGTTGGCGGCGCCGGCCTGCTGGCCGTCCACCAGCCAGTAGTGGGTGCCGCTGCCGCCGACCGCGTCGAGGGTGACGGTGATGGCCGTTTCGCCCGGGGCCGTGCGCAGCCGGCTGCCGTCGCGCACCCCCATCAGGCGGATGCTGCCCACCG
>CBFGOU010000495.1:0-4203 GCA_965650445.1 uncultured Oxalobacteraceae bacterium
CACAGCAGCAAAATCGCCCCATACCCCAGCAAGAGCGCGGCGGTCGCGGCAACGACGGCGCGCGCGGACAGCGCACTGCGCCCCAGCACGGCGCACAGCGTACCGGCTGCCGCATAGCACAGGCCGATGCGCTGCAGGATGCCCATCAGGCGTACATGGCCGACGTCGAAGTAAGGCAGCAGATTGAGCAGGATGCCAAGCAGGACCAGCGCACCCGCGCGCCGCCAGACATGCAGCATGACCCTGCCGCGTCCATGGCGCGCCGCACGCTGGGCGAACGAGTACGGAATCGATGCGCCGACGCACAAAAGGAAGCTCGGGAAAATCATGTCGGCCAGCGCGAAGCCGCGCCAGTGGGCATGCGTGAGGACGGTGAAGCGGTGATCCCAGTCGCCGGCATAGGCCACCATGATCATGCCCATTACCGCCAGCCCGCGCAGCAGATCGATCGCCGCCACGCGCGGAGCCGCCCTGCGTGCCTGCTCCGGCGGGTGATCGAGAACCTTGCGTGCGGCGCGGTCGTTCATACAGCCCCCTCACTGGATTGGAAACGCTCCCAAATATGCGGGTATTTAGCGGTTGCGTCAAGTACTTGACGACCGAAAAAACCCGCCATCGCTGGCGAAAAGCAGTTCAGTTGCACACTTTTTGGCACCAGAATAGGTCTTTGGCTCCGGGAAGAGTGGCAAGCAGCGCAGCAAGTGACCGGCAGCGATAAGCCAGTGACCGGTCCGGGCCAGCGAACAGCGGCGGCGACTGTTTCCAACGGCCAGTGGTCGTGAGTGCCAGCGCCGCTCGCTGTTCGAGTAGTGCCGATTAGCAATAATGTTGTTCCTGTCCTGATATGGCGCAGGGTTCGTCTGGCCATCGCACGATAGCCTTCTCGTTCGCCGGCCCCGCGCCGGTTCGACTTCGAGAGGCTTCTATGTACCGGTACAATTCTGCTGGCAGTTTAGAAAACAAACCAAAGGTTCGGGATGGGGAGTGCGTCGCTCTCGTCCAAGAGTATGCTGGTGCGCCGCGCAGCACCACATGGCGGGCTGGTGAGCGGGTAGTGGAATCGAGAGGGCTGCTTCCCGGCACCGCCATTGCGACCTTCGCAAATGGGCGCTTTCCAAGTGGGACGATGCGTCGCCATGCTGCCTTTTTTCTGCGCTATGGGCCGCGCGATGCCAGCGGCAATGCCACCTATTTTTGGGTGATTGAGCAGTATAATCACCCGCCGATCGCGCTTATCCAAGCCCGTATGTTAAATAGAAAACGTGGTCCCCAAGCGCGAGATGGTAGCTGGCCTGAGGCCAGCAATAACCCTGACGCCTTCTATGTGATCGAATGAACATGCTGACCGCCGCGTTGGTCCTGGCACTCGCAGCACCATCATCCGCGCAGGATTACGCGTGTCCGAGCGAGCTTGCCCCATCCGCCATAAGTATGACCCAGCCGCCGCCCGGCTGGACTGGCTTCATTCCGACCAAGATATTCCTGAACGCAGTGGGCATTAGCACCGGGCCTCTAGAGAACCGGGCCACCTTGATTGGGGATTATCGCAAGTTGACGCAGGGAGCATTCACCGTGTCTTTTTCCTTGAAGGGATTGGAACAGTACGACCGGTGGGTGATGTGTCAATACGGACTAGGAAACGAAATCGTTATCGCCAAGCTTTTGCGAGAGCCGGTTGCTCAATGTGTTGTCACTTACACCCCCGATAAGTTCGGCGGCAGGACAATAAAGGTCGTTTGCAGTTGAACTCCGTAATTCCGCTTCCGACTGATGGATGCGGCGGGAGGTATGAACGTTAGCCACAATGAAAAATGCCCGTATCAACGGTAATGCCGTTCAGTTAAGCCTGGACGGCATTTTTCATTTGTGGGGTTGTAAACGCTGGCGCGGGCTGTTAACCTGCGCGGCATGTTTGATGACGCGATTCATTTTCTCGTGGCGAATCAGGAGGCTCCTGATTGGAGGCGCCTGGGGCAACATGGGCGAGGCCAAGGCCTGCTCGGCGGCGATGCGCGCACGGTCCACGCCGGGAGCAAAACAGTGCTTCGCCAATCCGAGCAAGATCGCCGTCTGAAAGAAAGCTCTGCAATAGACTATTGTTGTGGCGCATTTTATGAGCGGTAGTTAGTTGCTAAGTTCGGTGCAATTTCTGAGCTTAGCCGCAGGGCGCACTGGCTAAAAAAACCCGCCATTAGCGGGTTTTTTTAAAACACTAGCCCCGAAATCAGTCAGCCTGCTTGCGCAGGAAGGCCGGAATGTCGTACGTCTCCACGCCATTGCGCTGCATCGCCTGGACCTGCTCGGAGGCCTGCTCGCGGCGCCACACGGCCGGCTGCTTCATGCCATCCATATGACCGACGCCGGAGGCCGCGCCCATGGTCACGCCGCTGGACGCGGTCATGCCGGAAGACGCCATCATCGGCTGGTTGTGGGTACCGGTGCGCAGCATCGGCGTCTGCACCAGCTGCACGTGCTTCTTGGCCTTGCCCAGACCGGTGGCCACCACGGTCACGCGGATGTCGTCGCCCATGTTGTCGTCGTAGGCGATACCCTGGGCGATGGACGCGTCCGGAGCGGCAAAGGCGCGCACCGCTGCCATGACTTCCTTGATCTCCTTACCCTTGAGGCCGCGCGAAGCGGTCACGTTAACCAGCACGCCGCGCGCGCCGGACAGGTCGATACCGTCCAGCAGCGGCGACGCCACGGCCTGCTCGGCGGCGATGCGCGCACGGTCCACGCCGGAAGCGGTGGCGGTGCCCATCATGGCCTTGCCCTGCTCGCCCATGATGGTCTTGACGTCGTTGAAGTCGACGTTGATGTGACCCGGGACGTTGATGATCTCGGCGATACCGGCCACCGCGTTGTTGAGCACATCGTCGGCGTGCTTCATCCAGTCGATCATCGACTCGTCTTCGTAGATCTCTTCCAGCTTCTCATTGAGGATGATGATCAGGGAGTCGACGTGCTGCGACAGCTCTTCCAGGCCGCTCTCGGCGATGTCCATGCACTTCTGGCCTTCGTAGGAGAACGGCTTGGACACCACCGCCACGGTCAGCGCGCCCTGCGACTTGGCCACTTCGGCCACGATCGGCGCGGCGCCGGTGCCGGTGCCGCCGCCCATGCCCGCGGCGATGAACACCATGTGCGCGCCGCGCAGCGCGTCTTCGATGCGCGCGCGCGATTCCTCGGCCAGCTGGCGGCCCACGGTCGGCTTCATGCCAGCGCCCAGACCCGATTCGCCGATCTGAATGATGTTGTGCGCCGACGAGGCGGCCAGCGCCTGTGCATCGGTGTTGGCGGCGATGAACTCGACGCCGGACACGCCCTTGTTGATCATGTGCTGCACCGCGTTGCCACCTGCGCCACCGACGCCGACGACCTTGATCACGGTGCCCAGTGCTGCGTTATCGACCATATCAAACTCCATGATGAACTCCTAGTCAAAGTGCGGTCTTCAAGCGCCAGGTCTCACACCCGGTATGAAAGCTGGAGATTGAAAACTGCGTTACCTGTTTAAAAAATATCTTGCGAACCCAAAACCGAATCCCTTGCCGTACGCCTCAAAAATTCCCCAAGAACCATTCCTTCATACGCTGCCACACCGCCTTTACCGAGCCGTCCTGCCGTGTCACGATATGGCCCCGCAAATACTGCTTCTTCGCTTCCAGCAGCAGGCCGAGAACGGTCGCATAACGCGGTGAGCGCACGACGTCGGCAAGCTGGCCGCGGTAATCCGGCGTCCCCAGACGCGCCGGCTTCAGGAAAATGTCTTCGGCCATTTCGACCATGCCCGGCATGATGGCCGAGCCGCCGGTGAGCACGATGCCCGACGAGAGCACGCCTTCGTAACCGGACTCGCGCACCACCTGGTGCACCATCGCGAACAATTCCTCCACGCGCGGCTCGATCACGGCGGCCAGCGCCTGGCGCGACAGATTGCGCGGACCGCGGTCGCCCAGGCCCGGCACTTCGAGCGATTCGTGCGGGTCGGCCAGCACCTGCTTGGCCACGCCGTAGCGGATCTTGATTTCCTCGGCTTCCGAGGTCGGCGTGCGCAGCGCCATGGCGATGTCGTTGGTGATCTGGTCGCCGGCGATCGGAATGACCGCGGTGTGGCGGATCGCGCCGTCGGAGAACACGGCGATGTCGGTGGTGCCGCCGCCGATATCGATCAGCACCACGCCCAGTTCCTTCTCGTCCGTG
>CBFGOU010000496.1:0-4199 GCA_965650445.1 uncultured Oxalobacteraceae bacterium
GAACGAGGTGGCTATCTGCACGCCGGGCAGCTGCGCCGCCCCCACGCTCACGGACACCGCCGCCTGCTGCTTGAAGTTCTTCACCTGCGTGGCCAGGGTATGCAGCTGGCGCTGAAGGAAACCATCGAGCTGTTCGCCTTCCTGCACCAGGTCGCGCGTGACGACCAGGGTCAGACCGCCCGGCCCGTGGTTGAGCACCAGCATGTTGACGCTGCGGTCCTGGGTGTGATCGGGAATGCTGAAGCTGCCTTCGTTGATGTG
Source organism: uncultured Oxalobacteraceae bacterium (assembly GCA_965650445.1). GTDB lineage: Bacteria > Pseudomonadota > Gammaproteobacteria > Burkholderiales > Burkholderiaceae_D > Telluria_A. The sequence goes on from CBFGOU010000496.1 coordinate 262, forward strand.
ATAATCCATGCTGGCCTGACGAGAGTGGGGAAATCAGCTGTTCTTGCTGACGAATTGGGCATCGACGTCGGCGATGATGGCGCCGCCGCCCTTGGGGCTGGGGGTCACGGCCGGGCTGCCGCCGCTGGGGTTGATGTCCACGGTCTTGCCGTTGATCTCGACCGGGCCGTCGGACGTGATGTTGATGCTCTTGCCGGTGATCGCCACATTGCCATCCTTGTCCATGTAGAACTTGGCTTGGCCGCAGGTGATCTCGAACGAGTCGCCCGCCTCCATCTTGTAGTGCTTGCCCACCAGGGTGTTCTTGTCGCCGCCGACCTGCTGGAGGGTGTCGACCTTCACGGTTTCCATCAGCTGGTTCCGGATGCGGCGCGTTTCGTCATTGCCCACGAATTTGGCGCTGTCGTGCATGACCGTGTGGGTTTCGTCGTTCTCCACTTCGGTGTCCAGATTACGCTCGGCCTGTATCCACAGCTGCTCCGCCCCCTTCTTGTCCTCGAAGCGGATCGCGTTGGCGTTGTCGTAGCCGCCGCCGGGCGTCGAGCGCGACAGCATGCCGCTCTGGGTTTTATTGGCCGGCAGCGACCAGGGCGGCATCGTGTTGATATTCGGGATCATGCCGGTGATGATGGGCCGGTCCGGTTCCCCTCCCATGAAGGAGATGATCACTTCGCTGCCGACGCGCGGTATCGAGGTCATGCCGAAGTTCGATCCCGCCCACGGCGTGGCCACCCGCAGCCAGGCCGAACTCTTCTCGTCGTTCTGCCCTTCGCGGTCCCAGTGGAACTGCACGCGCACGCGGCCGAATTCGTCGGTGTGGATTTCTTCGCCCGGCGGTCCGACCACGGTGGCGGTCTGGATGCCGTAGATCTTGGTCTCGGTGCAGTAGAAGCCGCGTCCGGGGCGCCACGGAATCATCTTGCGCAGGCAGGTCAGGCGGTTCTCGTAATGCGGCGCGGCCTTGCCGGACTGGTAGTTGTTGGTCGCGCGGTGAACCACGTCGACGACCAGGAATTCATTGGCCTGCCCGCCGCCGTCGCCATCGGCGAAGTGGCCGGTGAGGCGGAACCAGCGGCCCGGCATCAGCTGGCGGTTATTGCCGCCGCCTTCGAACTGCTTGCCGCGCGCCTCGGTTTCCTGCATGCGCAGCTCGGCCAGCGCGTGGCCGTCGGCGCCGCTCTTGAAGCCGAACGCGCCGGTGTACTCGTACGATTCGATCGACCAGACCGCGCCCTGCTGGTTCAGGGTCGGCAGCGAGGTCGCGCTGGGCCGTCCACTCTTGAAGTCGTAGCTGGTGAGGGCCACGCTGCCGTGCACCAGCTGGCGCGTGGGCGACCAGTCGCCGATGCCGTCTTCTTCGAGCGCGCCGCCGTGCCGCTGGTAGGGCACTTCGGGATCGCCGTCGATCGGCGGCGCGGCGGTGGAGTCGTCGCTGACGACCAGCTTGTGGCCGCTGGCGCTGTGTTCGAACCAGTAGAGCAAGCCGGCGGCCGACCAGCGCCGCGCCAGGTAGTTGGCGTCGCTTTCATCGAACTGGCAGGCGTCGGTCATGGCCGGTTCCGCCCCTTTCACGCGCCAGTCCCAGTCGGGCAGGCCGCCGTAATCGCTGACGATGCTGCGGGTCTGGTCGTACAGGGTGGCGTTGTGGAACAGGTAGTTATCCTTGCGCAGGCTGAGGTAGTTCAGCCACGGGCCGAGCCTGGCCTCGTAGTACGCGATGCCGCCGTCGACTTTCTTCAGGCCGAAGCGGAACACCAGGCCGTTGAAGTAGCGCAGGGTGCCATCCTTGCGCACCAGTTCCACGCAGAGCATCTTGCCCTGCAGGTCTTTCAGGTGGATGAGGGCGTCGTCGGAGAGCAGTTCGAGGGTGTAGTCGAAGGGCCTGGACAGGCCCTCCACGGCGTCGATGCTGTTGACCAGCAAGACGGCCTCGGGACCGTCGTTGTTGGGAAATGAAAGGCGCAGAATGCGCTTGTGCTGGCGCTCGGCGATCGCATCTTGCAGGCTTTGAATTGCATCACGCATCCGTTGTCCTTTGGCATTGTCTTTTCCCTAACAATGCCAAATTATACCGAAGTGGACGATTTCACTTCTTTCCGATCGTCCTTTTATGCGCAGCAATTTCGCTTTACTTACAACAACTTAGCGATGGCGGCGGGGCGCCGCCACCGGTGTTACTTGCGGCCGGCCCGGATCAGGTAATCCTGCATGGTGTGTTCGGCCACCGACGCCCACATGTTCTGGTCGTTGCGGAACCTTTTCCATGGCTCGTAGATCGTCTTGAACTTCGGATTCTTGGCCGCTTCCTCGCTCATCACCTCCTGGGCCGCCTTGTAGCAGGCGTCCATGATGTCTTTCGAGAAGGTGCGCAGCTTGACGCCGTTCTTGAGCAGGCGCGCCAGCGCCGCCGGGTTCTTGGCGTCGTACTCGGCCTGCATCGAGACGTGCGCTTCGAAGGAGGCCGCTTCGATGGCCGCCTGATACTCCTTCGGCAGCTTGTCCCAGTCCTTGTGGTTCACATAGAACGAGAAGTTGGCGCCCGGCTCCCACCAGCCCGGTGCGTAGTAAAACGGCGCCACCTTGAAGAAGCCCAGTTTTTCATCGTCGTAGGGGCCAATCCACTCGGCCGCGTCGATGGTGCCTTTTTCCAGTGCCGGGTAGATGTCGCCGCCGGCCAGCTGTTGCGGCACCAGGCCGAGGCGCTCCATGACCTTGCCGGCGAAGCCGCCCACGCGCATCTTAGTGCCCTTCAGGTCGGCCACGGTCTTGATCTCCTTGCGGAACCAGCCACCCATCTGGGTGCCCGAATTCCCGCCGAGGAAATTGATGATGCCATAGCCCTTGTAGAAGTCGCGCAGCAGTGCGCGCCCGCCGCCCTGGTCGAACCAGGCCGTGTGCTGGCGCGAGGTCATGCCGAACGGCACCGCGCAGTCGAAGGCGAAGGTTGAATCCTTGCCGAAGTAATAGTAGGACGCCGTGTGTCCCATTTCCACGGTACCGGCCTGCACCGCATCCATGACCTGCAAGCCCGGAACGATCTCGCCGGCCGCGAATGGACGGATGTTGAACTTGCCGCCGGTCAGCTGGGAGACCCGCTTGGTCAGGATTTCGGAGGCGCCAAAGACCGTATCGAGCGACTTGGGGAAGCTGCTGGCCAGGCGCCAGTTAATCGTCGGCAGCGCTTGGGCGAGGGCCGGGGCGGCGACCGCGCCGGCGGTGGCGCCAACGGCGGCCTTCTTGATAAAGGAACGGCGTTCCATCATTGCATAGTCTCCTGAGTTTATTGGATCACGAAAAAGCACACGCGCGGCTAGTGTATTTCCGTAATGCTCAGCTTGCAATGAAAACCATGCCGATCAGCTACCGGCGACCACCATATTTTCAATCAGGATGGAGCCGGTGGACTTGTTACCACGGATGAGCACGTCGTTGCCGACCGCGACGATCTGGCGGAACATGTCTTGCATATTGCCGGCGATGGTGATTTCCTCGACCGGGTATTGAATCACGCCGTTCTCGACCCAGTAGCCGGAAGTGCCGCGCGAATAATCGCCGGTGACGTAGTTGGTGCCCTGCCCCATCAGCTCGGTGACCAGCAGGCCGCGGCCCATCTTGCGCAGCATGCCTGCGAAGTCGTCGGCGCGCTTGGTCAAGCGCGAGGTCAGCGACAGGTTGTGCGAGCCGCCGGCGTTGCCGGTGGTCTGCATGCCCAGCTTGCGCGCCGAGTAGGTGGACAGGAAATAGCCCTGCACCACGCCATCCTTGACCACGTGGCGGCGCACGGTGCGCACGCCTTCCTCGTCGAACGGGGCCGAGCCGACCGCGCCGGGCACGTGCGGGTCTTCCAGGATGTCGATATGGGCGGGGAATACCGGCTTGCCGAGCGAATCGAGCAGGAAGCTGGACTTGCGGTACAGCGCGCCACCCGAGGTGGCTTG
>CBFGOU010000497.1:0-4197 GCA_965650445.1 uncultured Oxalobacteraceae bacterium
TCAGGTCGCGGGGGCTCGCGGAACATACTCCAACGAATTAATCAGCGGTTCCCTAAATCATATGTTTGAGTGCAGCGTTGCCGCTGGAGCGCCTCTGAATAGGAAGCGCGCCTCGACAGCCGAGTATGATCCTTTTGCCATCGATCAACGGGCAATTGACGCCTTCACAATCTTTTTGACATCGTCATCAATGACCCCGCGTACACTACGCGATTGGCTGCAGCCATACTTGAATTGGCGTTGGCAGATGCGCGAGAGATACACGGCTTTGGGCCATGTGCAGCGAGCGTCCGGAAAGGAAAGGGAGCTTCTGATAACGTACAACGATTGGCTTATTCGTGACGCAGAACGTCTTCATTCAGACTCGTCTACGCACTGGCTCATGAAGCGAATCAATCCCATTGCCAGAATCAGATCGCAGTTGGTGGCCCGATTGGAAGACGAGGCCTTGCAGGTATTGAACCAGGCGCGTAGTGCCAAACCTGTCGCACCTGCTCTTCATGCACTGTTCGACGGATTTGTTCATGACTCGCTTGCTGGATTTGATCACGCGGCAGTCGAGTGGACCGGATATTGGCGGTACCGGCGCGGTTTCCTCGGAAACGACAAGAGCATATCTTAGAAGGCTGCCCGCGCGTTCAAGCTTTTTAAATATTCCTTCACGCCGGGGTCACCCCCGGCGCATTACTGGCGACGCGAACGACTAATTACTTCTTGTTGTCGTTCTTGTGGCTCTGACGGCCTGCCTCGGCGTGCTGCTCAGGCGTACCGCCGCGGGTGCCCGAACCCGATCCCGAGCCAGAACCTTGCGAGCCCGACTGGCGGCTGTCGTCGTTCTTGTGACTCTGACGGCCAGCTTCAGCGTGCTGCTCTGGAGTGCCGCCCTGCGTACCTTTACCGGTGTTGTTGTTCGATGCCATGATGTTCTCCTTAATAGGTTAACGTTCTGCTACTTTCGGGTTGACCGCCAACGCATGCCGTTTGACTGCGTTGATCAGGTGGCACATCATGCCCCGATTGCCGAGCCTGCTGTATCGGACGTTTTTCCCCGGACTTGTCGGACGTGTTTCGACGTGCGTGTAGGATAATCGCCCCGTTTTCCGCAATACATTGGCGCTCGGAAAAGCGGGCATTGCAGATGTGCCCGGCTTACTCGAGAATGACGATCCCTGTCCCGCCGTCGCTCAGCGGGGTGCCTCGCTGGCAGGCTGCGCGAGCGCGAACCGGGACTCTTGCGGCGCTGGCGGGAGGTCCATGCGTTGACGCTGTTCCAGCCGTTCGAGCTGCTTGTCCTTTTCCATCGGATAAAAGCTCAGGCCACAGGCGAGCAGGATGAGCGTGGCAAGAAAGCTGACCAACATTCTGGACATGGCGACCCCTTTGGCGAAACGGACTGCGCGGGCAGCCCCAGGGGCGCCCGAACCACGAGCTTGATGATGCGGTGCTCGCTACGGCTAGCTGATGGGATCGATGTCCAGATGAGGCTGGCGCAGTTCGGCCAAACGGGCAAGCTGGCGTTCCCAATCCGTCAGGCGGCGCTGCCGCTCTCGGCCCATGACGCGGCGGGCGACGGTGTTGGCGATATCGTTGGTGGTGAAAAATGCCCAGGCGACGTTGTCGCCCAAGGTACGACGGTAGGTGACACCCAGGTCGACCAGAACGGAGAGGCAGCGGTTTTCTTGCCGCCGGCGCTCCTGCTGCTCAGTGCTAGCCATTGTTGTGCTCTCGTGTAGGTACTTGTTATCCGACGTTTTGCATGCGGACTTCCGTTATAGGCGCACGAGGTATCGAATACAAATTGCATTTTTTTAACCGCAAAAGCCGCGCGATAGCTAGTTGTAAAGTGGATGGCAACTCGGCAAAATTGCCACCCCTCAGAGTTGGTACAGCAAGGCGGTAATGCGGTCGTAGATGGGGTAGACGCGTGCGCCGGAGCGGGGCCAGCCGACCATGTCGAAGTGGTCGAAGGTGCGGTAGGTGCCCAGGAAATTCCAGCTGCCGCGCTGCGGCACGCCGTTGAAATCGTTGGTGGGGTGGCCACGCGGGGCGCGCATGCTGACCGTATTGACCACGCCATCGTTGGGGAACCAGCGGCTGTCCACCAGGGCGCGGCTCGGGTCCGACTGGGTGTACGAACCCAGTCCGCGCCGGCCCAAGGACGGGACGATCCACTCGCCCGCATACGGGCGCGTCAGCGGCGCCATGTCGCGGCGCGGGTATTGGTAGGCGCGTTTCTGGAATGGCGCGATCAGGCGGTCAGTATTGTTGCAGCAATAGCGGCCAGCCTCGGTCGCGACATTCGCCATCGAAAAGTAATACACATGCGGGGAGGTGTGCACCCAGGCGTTGAACTCTTGCGCGCCGTCCGGCCCCATCTCGTGCTGCGCCGAGTCGAAGTTGTCCTGGTTCCAGAACGGCGCGGTCAGCGCGCGTTCGTGGAAGGCTGCGGCTGGTTCCAGCTTCTGGCGCTGGATGCCGAATTGTTCCAGGCCGAAATCGTAGGTCGGCGTGGCCTTGCCGCCCATGCGCGCAATATTGGCCACACCTTCGGCCAGTTCGGCAATCTTGGGGGCGAAATCGCCGACCGCGTCGCGCAGGCTGGTGCCGTCGTGCGGCGCGGCAAGGGTGGTGGCGCTGACGACCCAGCCGATCTTGCCGCCGCTGTAGAGTGCCCCGCCGCCTTCGTCGCCGTCGGGCGAGCCGTTTTCCAGCAGTTCGATGAGCGCGCGGATGGTCTGTCCGCCCTGGCTGTGGCCAATCAGGTGAATCGGGTGCTGGGCATCCCATTGGGGATACAGGGCGGGCGGATACCCCTGGGGATTGTTGGCCGGATCGACCGCCCAGCATTTGCCGGCCGGCTGGCGCTGCGCGCCGAAGCTGGCGAAGCGCGCGCTGTGGCTGCTGCCGTAATCGACGCAGCCACCCTTGATCTGATAGAACAGTTCAGCGGCGCGGTCCCAGTTGGAACTGATCGGTCCCACCGAGGTCGCCAACACGATGTGCTTGCCGCCCTGACGCATGTGGGCGGCAATATCGTCGAAGCCACCCCAGTATTTGAAGCCGGTCTCTTTGAACTGCTCGGGGCCGAAGCCGAGGAAACCGTGGACGAGGAAAATGGGAAAATTGTTGGCGGCGCTAGCGCTGCCGCATCCGGCCATTAAGGCGAGAGCCACGGCACGTTTGCGCAATGTGATGCGTGAAAGCATGGTGATACCCCAATTGCAATAATGGCATTATTGTGCCTGACAATTGGTGTAGAGGTTTTTGAATACGCCAAATTCGACGACCTGTAAGCCTGTTCAAAACAGGGCTGTTGCGGCGTTACTACCAACCGCGCCGGAATTGCTGGACTGGGCGGGTGCGGCGCTGATGCTCGGCACGCTGGCGGTATTGCTGGAGGCGACCGATTGTTGCTCCGTCCATACGACATAGTCATCGACCGAGTACAGCTTGCACGGCTGGTTGCTTTTTTCCTCGCAAGCGGCCAGGGCGCGGGTGTCGGGGTCTTCGCCTTCCTCGGCCCAGCACCAGGCGCCGCTGGGCGACACGGCAAAAGCGCGCGGCGTCATCTTGTCCAGGTAATCGCGGTAGGCGGCGCGTCCGCTATCGGTCAGGAAAGGCACGGCGGCCACATCGTCGATCCGGGCGAAATCGCTCTTCGGCACTACCGGCGCTTCGGCCACCGTCACCGTTTCCTCGGTCGGCATATCGACTTGCTTGAGGAAGCGCTCGACTTCAGTCCACCAGATTTTCTCGCCATCGCGGCTGGCCAGCATGCCGTGGGCATCGCGCTTGAACGGGCCGTAGGTGACCAGCCGGGCGCGTCCGCCGGCGCGGGTGAAGGCGGCATGCATCCGGCTGGCCAGCTCGGGATTGAACAGCGAATCGTTGATGCCATACATCCACAGGCTGTCGACCCGGTTGGCCGCGCCATATTCCGCGAAGGCATGCACCAGCGACGAGCGCCAGTCGCAATGATTGGCATCGTCGCGCAGGCCGCCGGCAAAGTTGATCAGGCCACGCACCCCGGGAATGGCCTGGGTGCCCAGGGCGATGGTTGCCAGGCCCCCATAGGATTGCCCGGCCACGATGATGCGCGTGTCGTCCACCCAGTCCAGCGTGCGTGCGTAGTCGATCGTCGCGCGCACGTCGGCGGCCTGGCCGTAGCCGTTGGCGGTCATATTGCAGCCGTGGTCG
>CBFGOU010000498.1:0-4195 GCA_965650445.1 uncultured Oxalobacteraceae bacterium
CCGGGTGGCCCTGGCGCACGATCCGCTGTACGTCCAGTACCGTACCCGCGTGCTGGAGTTCCTGTATCACCGCCAGGCGCGCCCGCACAAGGAAGCGGCCTGATTGCCGTCCCCGCGACCGCGGGGACGCCGAGATCATGCCAGATCCAGCACAATCGGCTGATGGTCCGACGCGGCCGTCTCCGACTGCACCTCCACCTCGGTAATCCGCGGCAGCAAATCCTCCGTCACGAAGAAGTAATCGAAGCAGTCGGCCCGTTCGGGCCACTTGAACCCATGCAATCCGGCCGTCGGTGCGCGCGCAATTTCCGGATGCCGGTAGCGCCACGCATCGACCAGCGGCAAGTCGATATTGCCGTCCGGCGCCAGCAGTTGCTCGTAGTCGAGACTGTTCGGAGTGAAATTGAAATCGCCGCAGTAAATCGCCGTGCCCGGCCGATAGCCCAGCTGAAACGGCGGATCGAGCGAGGGGTCCGGCTGGAAGATCTTGCCGCGCTCGCAGGCTTCCCAGTGCAGATAGCGGATCTGCTGCACTTGCGCGGCGCGCTGGACCGGCGAGTAATATTCCAGATGTGTGGTCAGCACGCGCATCTTGCCGCCGGGCGCTTCCACCACCGCTTCGATCAAGCCGCGCGGCATGCCGGGCGGGTGCTCGGGATCGGGCGGCCAGGGCAGGCGATACCTGTGCACCTGGGTAATGCGATACTTGGACAGCAGCATATTGCCGAACTGGCGAGGGAGATTGTTCTGGTAAATCTCGCTGGCCGGTTCGATCACCGGCTGGTAGCCGCCAAACGCGCCGGCGAGTTGGCGGAACTGGTTGGCGTTGGCATTGCCCTCCAGCTCAGCGTGGTTGGAAGCTACCTCTTGCAGGCAGATGATGTCCGGGTTGAGCTTCCTGAGGACATCGATAATCGCATGGATGCGGATGCGTCCATCCTTGCCGCAGCCCCAGTGAATATTCCAGCTTACAACCCGCATACTTCACCTCCGGAAAAACAAATCATGCCGATATTGCCATTGATTGAAAAATGGCGGAAAACGGTAGGATCGGTCGGAGGGCAGGTAGTTCACCGCCGCGTCAGGCAGCCTCGATTTCTTCCAGGGGCCAGCGCGGGCGCACATTGAAGCTGTAGTCGCGCTTGGCGGCGGCCGGGTCGCGCTGCAGGCGCATGGCGCCGGCGAAGGCGATCATGGCGCCGTTGTCGGTGCAAAATTCCAGCTCGGGATAGAACACGCGGAATTTTTTCGCCGCCGCCGCCGCATTGAGCGAGGCGCGCAGCTGGCTGTTGGCGCCCACGCCGCCGGCAATCACCAGGCGCTTGAGGCCGCTGTGGCGCAGCGCGCTGACGCACTTGGCCGTGAGCACGTCGACAATCGCGTCGACGAAGCCGCGCGCGATGTCGGCCTTGTCTTGCTCGCAGATATTGGCGATGACTTTTTCCTCGTGGTTCTTCACCACCGTCAGCACCGCCGTTTTCAGCCCGGAAAAGCTGAAATTGAAATCCTTGGTGTGCAGCATCGGCCGCGGCAGTTTGTACGCGCTCGGATCGCCAAATTCGGCCAGGCGGGAAATCGCCGGCCCGCCCGGATAGCCCAGTCCCAGCAGCTTGGCCGACTTGTCGAAGGCTTCGCCGGCGGCATCGTCCAGGGTTTCGCCCAGCAAGGTGTAGCGGCCCACGCCGTCGACCCGCATCAGCTGGGTGTGGCCGCCCGACACCAGCAGGGCGATGAAGGGAAACTGCGGCGGATCGCTGGCCAGCAGGGGCGACAGCAAATGGCCTTCCAGGTGGTGCACGCCGAGCACCGGCTTGTCCAGCGCCAGGCCCAGGCTGCAGGCAATCGACGCGCCGACCAGCAGCGCGCCGGCCAGCCCGGGACCCTGGGTGTAGGCGATGGCGTCGATGGCGCTTTTCCCGATGCCGGCCTGGTGCAGGGTTTGTTCCAGCAGCGGAATGGCGCGCCGGATATGGTCGCGCGAAGCCAGTTCCGGCACCACCCCGCCGTATTCCTCGTGCATGGCGACTTGGGAGTGGAGGGCGTGCGCGAGCAGGCCGCGTTGCGTGTCGTACAACGCCAGGCCGGTTTCATCGCAGGAAGATTCGACGCCGAGAACGATCATGGGAGTGCAAGGGATGAGCAGAATGCGCCATTGTAAAGCACCGCGCATGGCGCGAGTGCGTGGCGCCGGCCCGCCATGGCCGTTACGGCTGGCATCGCTCTTGCTAATTCATGAGCCATACGCGGCGGCCGATGCGATCCATCCGGCCGCGTGGAGCGGTCGCAATATACCCAATACACCAACAAGGAGCGCGACATGACGGAGCAACAATGGAAACCGGTATGCCGGATCAAGGACGTGCCGACCGACGGGGTGCGCGTGGTGCAGCGCGGCCTGGCATGGCAGGAACTGCCCGGTGTCGAACTGAGCCGCGGCGATGGCGACCAGGTGACGGCGGTGCTGCAAGGCGGTCTCAAGCGCTTTGCCGTGCGCATCGAAGACAAGCGCGTGTTTCTCGACTTGAATGAATTGAAGGCCCCGGCCAGCAGGGCCGAGGCGGCGCTGGCGGGGGCCTTCGCGGTGGCCGCGCCAGCGGTTTTCTAGCACCGGTTACTGCGGGCGCTGCAGCAGCTCCTGGTGGGCCGAGCGCAGCATGGCTTCGGTCGCATCCCAGCCGATACAGCCATCGGTGACGGAGCAACCGTATTTCAGCTGCGAGAGGTCGGCCGGGATCTTCTGGTTGCCGCCGGCAATGTTCGATTCGATCATCACGCCGACCAGCGACCGGTTGCCGTGGCGGATCTGCTGGATCACGTCCGACATCACCAGCGGTTGCAGTTCCGGCTTTTTGTAGCTGTTGGCGTGCGAGCAGTCGACCACCAGATTGGCCGGCAGGCCGGCCTTCTTGAGGGCTTGCTCGGCGATGGCGATCGAGACCGAATCGTAGTTCGGACGGCCGTCGCCGCCGCGCAGCACCACGTGACCGTAGGCGTTGCCGCGCGTGCGCACGATCGAGACCTTGCCCTGGCCGTTGATGCCGAGGAAGGAGTGCGGATGCGCCGCCGACAGGATGGCGTTGACGGCAATGCCGATGTCGCCGTCGGTGCCGTTCTTGAAGCCGACCGGGGTCGACAGGCCGGACGACATTTCGCGGTGGGTCTGCGATTCGGTGGTGCGCGCGCCGATGGCGGTCCAGGCGATCAGGTCGCCCAGGTATTGCGGCGAAATCGGGTCCAGCGCTTCGGTGGCGGTCGGCAAGCCCAGTTCGCACACGTCCAGCAGGAACTGGCGGGCTTTTTCCATGCCCACATTGACGCGGAAGGAATCGTCCATGTCCGGATCGTTGATGTAGCCTTTCCAGCCGGTGGTGGTGCGCGGCTTTTCGAAGTACACGCGCATGACCAGCAGCATGGTGTCGGCCACTTCCGCCTGCAGCGCCTTGAGGCGGCGGGCATAGTCCAGGCCGGCGACCGGATCGTGGATCGAGCACGGCCCGACCACCACGAACATGCGCTTGTCCTTGCGGTCGATAATGTTGCGCAAGGCGTCGCGGCCCTTCATGACGGTGGCGAAGGCGGCATCGGACAGCGGCAGGCGCGCATGCAGTTCTTCCGGCGTGGGCATCGTCGCAAACGAGACGACGTTGGAATTTTCGATATCGGGCGTGATCATGGTCGCTTTATGGGTGAAATGTTTCCGTGGACCTGAGAGTGTAGTCCGAAAACCGGTTTATTGCATTCGAACACACTATTTCTTGGTGGCGTGGCCCGCGTTTCGCTGACCGTTTGTTGTAAGCTTAGCGCCCATGACTACGACCACTGAACCATTCCTCGCCGCGCCCTTCATCAAAGAAATCGGCCGCGGCAAAAAAGGGGCGCGCGGCATGTCGCGCGCCGACTCGCAACAGTTGTACGCGGCCATGCTGGACGGGCGCGTGTCGGACCTGGAAACCGGGGCCATCGTGCTGGCGCTGCGCTTCAAGGGCGAATCGGTCGACGAGATCGCCGGCTTCCTGGAAGCGGGCGAGGCCTCGTTTCCGAAAGTGGCGGCCCCAGGCGGCGAATACGCCCCGGTCCTCATTCCCAGTTACAACGGCGCGCGCAAGCTGGCCAACCTGACGCCGCTGCTGGCCCTGCTGCTGGCGCGCGAAGGCGTGCCGGTGCTGGTGCACGGCGTCAGCCGCGATCCGGGCCG
>CBFGOU010000499.1:0-4191 GCA_965650445.1 uncultured Oxalobacteraceae bacterium
TGAACAGCTCGAACTGCAGCCCGCGCCCGAGGCCGGCCTGGTTGATGTCAGACAGCAGCACGGCCATCTCGGCTTTGCTCGGCAACTGCTTTTGCAGGCGGTCGACGTACTGGTCGACCTGCTGGCGCTGCGCCTTGAGCGCTTCGAGGTTGATCGCCTGCGCCATCTTGCTGCGGTATTCCTCTTTCAGCGTGGCTTCCTTGGCCACCAGCGCCTCCTGGGCTTCGAACTGGCCGCTCCAGTAGAGGAAATAGCCGGCCACCATCACGGCCGCCGTCACGCCCACGCCGCACAGCAGGCGCGGGGCCAGCGGCCACTGGCCGGGCGGACGCCCGGCCAGACCCTGGAACTGGGCTTGCAGGCTGGCGCTGAGTTCTTTCAGATCGATATTCATGACTTCCTCACTTGGCCGCGGCCGCTGCCCGCACCGCGCCGGCCAGTTTTGGATCCTTGGCGGCGGCGGCATCCTTGTCGCGCGGACGCTTGATCGCCACGGCCAGCGTGAACTCGACCACCTTGCGACCGGTTTTGCTTTGCTGCAGCGTGGTGGCGCGCACTTCGGTCAGGTCCGGCTTTTCCAGCCAGGGCGAATTGCCCGACAGATTGCGCAGCAGTTCAGCCACCCGCTCCTGCGACTGGGCATAGCCCGACATCACCACCCGCTGGCCATCCTGCTTGAACGATTTCAGGTACACGCCCTGGGGCGTCTGCTTGACCAGTTCGTCGAGCAGATAGACCGGCTGGTTGCGGTCGCCCTGCAAGTCTTCCACCGCCTGCTGGCGCGCTTTCAGGGCTTCGATTTCCTGCTTGAGCGTGGCGATTTCGGTGATTTTCTTGTCCAGGTCGGCGTTGGCGGTCTGGATGATGGCGTTGCGCTGTTCCTGGATCGAGATCTGGCGCGCGTTGTAGCCGCCCACCATGATCACGATGAGGACGCCGATGATGGCCGCCAGGGCCATCAGCGCGACGAAAGCCGCTTTCTTTTGCTTGCGCTTGGCTTCGCGGTGCGGCAGCAGGTTAATCTTAATCATCAGCCAAACCTCCGCAGGGCCAGCCCGCAGGCCACCAGATACGCCGGCGCCTCGGCGCGCAGCTGCTGTTCACGCACCGCCGGTCCGAGCGACATGCCCTTGAACGGCGAGACCACGGCGCTGGAAATCTTGGTACGGCTGGCGACAATGTCGAGCAGGCCTGGAACCAGCGCGCAGCCGCCGGCCAGAAACAGCTGGTCGATGCGGGTGTAAGGGGTGGAGGTGTAAAAGAACTGGATCGCGCGGGTCACTTCCAGCGCGGCGCTTTCGAGAAACGGCAGCAGCAATTCCTCGCGATAGCTGTCGGGCAGGTCGCCCGAGCGCTTCTTGTTGTCGGCCTCCTCGTAGGACATGCCGTAGGCGCGCACGATGTCCTGGGTCAGCTGGTTGCCGCCGAAGGGCTGTTCGCGCTCGTAAATGCTCTCGCCGTCGAGCATGACGGAAATATGGGTCACCTGGGCGCCGATCTGGAACAGGGCGACGATCTGGCCGTCCGGCTGGGCGCTGCCGGCCGCCTGCACGATCACGCGGTCGAGCGCGGCGCGGGCGGCATACGATTCGATATCCATGATGGTGGCGGTCAGTCCCGCCGCTTCGGCAATGGCCACGCGGTCCTCGACTTTTTCCTTGCGCGCGGCGGCCAGCATGACTTCCATGTCCTCGGGCGAGGTGGCGGCCGGGCCGATCACGTCGAAGTCCAGGCTGACCTCATCGAGGGCGAAGGGGATGTACTGGCTGGCTTCGGATTCGACCTGCACTTCCAACTGGTCTTCCGACAGGCCCGCCGGCAAAATGATTTTCTTGGTGATGACCGAGGCCGGCGGCATGCCCAGCGCGACCAGCTTGGCCTTGGTGCCGCTTTTTTTCCACACCCGCCGCACCGCTTCCGCGACCTGGTCCATATTGTCGATGTTGCCGTCGGTCACAGCGCCGCGCGGCAAGGGTTCGGCCGCGTAGCGCTCCAGGCGCAATTCGTTCTTGCCCACTTCGGCCAGTTCCACCAGGCGCACACCGGACGTGCTGATATCGATTCCCACCAACGGAGGGTTGGCTTGCCCGAACAGCGTACCGAGATTGATCACGAGCGACCTCCTTGCCTACCGTTACATCACTGCAAACTTGATTGCAGATCGACTAATGAAAATGCTGGCCCGACGCCGGGAATTTGATATAAAACCGCCATTTAGCCTCCATACATGAGGCAATACATTAAATCGTAGCAACAAGCGCGACGGGGTGTAAAGGTATTTCTGCATTGTAATATTTGGCCATTAGGCGCGGACGCCACACTATGTGAACCGGGTGCCATCACAGTTGTCGGCAGGATCACGGAACCCTTGATGCTCTGGCCACCTTGCTTGTCACCGGGGCCACGGCGTGGGTGCGCCACCCCCAAACACCCTGCCTTATAATGATTGTCGTTAATAAACTCAAATGGTTCGCAATGACATCGACTACACCGGACGCCAAGGCCAGCCGGGCGCGCCCGCGCTCGGCCCGGCGCATCCTCCTGTTAATGCTCGGTTCAGCCCTGGGCACCGCGCTGGCCGGCGTGCTGATCGTGGTGTTTGCCCTGGCGATGGCCTACCCCAACCTGCCGGCGCTCGACACGCTCACCGACTACCGTCCCAAGATGCCGCTGCGCATTTTTTCGGCCGACAATGTGCTGATCGGCGAATTCGGCGAGGAACGCCGCAATCTGGTGCGCATCAAGGACATTCCGGACGTGATGAAAAACGCCGTGCTGGCGATCGAGGATGCCGGCTTTTATCAGCACCACGGGGTCGACTACACCGGCATCCTGCGCGCCGCACTGCACAATGTGACGGGCGGCGCCAAGCAGGGCGCCTCCACCATCACCCAGCAGGTGGCGCGCAACTTCTTCCTGTCGAGCGAACAGACCTTCAAGCGCAAGGCCTATGAAATGTTGCTGGCCTGGAAAATCGAAAAGAATCTGAGCAAGGACCAGATTCTGGAGGTGTATATGAACCAGATCTATCTGGGCCAGCGCGCTTTCGGTTTTTCGTCGGCGGCCCAGATCTATTTCGGCAAACATCTCAAGGACATCAGCGTGGCCGAAGCGGCCATGCTGGCCGGCTTGCCGAAAGCGCCGTCGGCCTACAATCCGGTGGTCAATCCCAAGCGCGCGCGCACGCGCCAGCAATATATCCTGCTGCGCATGCACCAGCTCGGCTATATCACCGACGCCCAGTTCGAGGAAGCGCGCGACGAACGCCTGCACGTCAAGACCGACAGCGCCGACTTCGGCGTGCATGCCGAATACGTGGCCGAAATGGCGCGCCAGCTGGTGTACGAGCAATTCAAGGAAGAAACCTACACCCGCGGCCTGAATGTCTTCACCACCATCACCAAGGAAGACCAGGACGCCGCCTACCTGGCGCTGCGCCGCGGGGTGATGGAATATGAACGGCGCCACCCCTACCGCGGGCCGGAAGCGTATATCGACATTCCCAAGACCAAGGAAGAAGCCGACGAAGCCATCGAGGCCGAGCTGGCCGAGCATCCCGACAGCGACGACATCGTCGCCGCGATGGTGTTGTCGGCCTCGCCGAGCGCGGTGACGGCCGTGACCGCGTCCGGCGAAGAGATCAAGATCAGCGGCACCGGCCTGTCGTTCGCCTCGGCCTGGCTGTCCGAGAAGGCGGCGCCGAACCGGCGCGTCAAGCGCGGCGCGGTCATCCGCGTGACCCAGAATGGCGGCACCGAATGGAACATCACCCAGATGCCGGAAGTCGAATCGGCCTTCGTGGCGGCCAATACCGAGGACGGCGCGATCCGCGCGCTGGTGGGCGGCTTCGATTACAACCGCAACAAGTTCAACCACGTGACCCAGGCCTGGCGCCAGCCCGGTTCCTCGTTCAAGCCGTTCATTTACTCGGCATCGCTCGAGCGCGGCCTGTCGCCCGCCACGATCATCAACGACGCGCCGATTTCCTTCGATGCCGGGCAGACCGGCGGCCAGGCCTGGGAGCCGAAGAACTACGACGGCAAGTATGAAGGGCCGATGACGATGCGGCGCGGCCTGACCAAGTCGAAAAACATGATCTCGATCCGCATCCTGAACAAGATCGGCGCCAAATATGGACAGGAATACACCACCCGCTTCGGCTTCGAGCCGGACAAGAACCCGCCCTACCTG
>CBFGOU010000500.1:0-4190 GCA_965650445.1 uncultured Oxalobacteraceae bacterium
TCCGGGGTGCAGTTCGGCCAGCGGGTGGTCGGCACGATCCAGCGTCCGGATCGAACGCGCGTACTGCCCGCGGAAGCCGTCGAACTCGGCATCGATCTGGTCCAGGGCCGCGGCTGTCGCACCTTGGAACTTCACCGTGCGCAACCGCCGCATGCGCGCATCCGCGCTGGCGAAGCGGGCGCCGGCGATGTCCTCGATCAGCAATGACAGAGTGAGCTGGTCGCGCGCCTGGGCATTGCCGGCCGCTTGCGCGGCGACCAGCGCTTCCTCCAGCCGCCGGCGGTAGGTGACCAGGTCGCCGGCGCTGTAATACTGGTCCGCGACCTGCGCCAGGATGTCGATTTCGAGGCTGCGGTAACCGCCCTTGCGGGCCTCCGCCAGCAATGCGTCCATCCGCGGGTTGGGGCCGCTGGCCGGCGGCGCGGCGGTCTCGGCGAGGAACCGGGCATACAGCGCAAGAGTGTGATTGCCCGCCAGGTCCAGTTGCTTGGCCGCCTGCTCGTAGCCCTGGGTGCCGGCGCGCTCCTGGTATTGCATGGTGTCGGCGATCGCTGCCTGCAGCAGTGCCGCGCCACGCTCCATTTCCCAGCCGGTGCCGGCGTCGCGGGCCAGGCGTTCTGCCGCGCGTGCGTATTGGCGCATGCGTTCGGGATCGCCGAGTGCCGCATGCAGCTGGGTCAGTGAAATCAGCCGCGAAATACGCGTGCCCAGGGGCTCGTTGTCCCAGTGGGGCGCAGACAGGATCGTCAGCGCCTGCTCCAGTTGGCCCGCACCCAGCAGCTGGTCGGCGTATTCGAGGCTGTAGTCGGTCTTGTCGGGATAACGCGCGACGAGCCTGGCGAATGCGTCGGTGGCTTGCTGGCTGTATTCGGGGTCGATCGCCAGACGTTGGGCGTCCAGCAGTTCGGTCACCTCGGCTGGTGCCGGCTGCAGCAGCGGGCGTGCTGCTTCCATCTGCTCGACCGCGGACGAGGCCTGCGCGAGCCGCGCCTGCGCCTGCGCCAGTTGCATGCGGGCCAATCCGAAACGCGGTGCCATTTTCACGACGTCACCCAGAACCGCGGCGGCGGCCATGGCGTCGCGGCGCTCGATCGCGTCCACCGCATCTGCATAACGGCGCGCGGCGCGGACGTCCAGGGTCAATGCCGGCCAGGGCTCGGCGCGCTTGGGAACCAGCCGCGCCATCAGCTTGCGCGACAGGCCATCGACCATGGCCGGCACCTGGGCGGTGGGGCCGCTGACCTCGATCCGCTGCTGCCGCCCTGCCTGCTGGAAGCGGGCACGCAGCAGGACCTGTTCGGGATTGTCGGAGACGCTCCTGGAGGACAGGAACACCACCTGCGGCGAGGTCGGTCGGCTATCGGCGGCAAACTCCGCCTCGCTCAACAAGGTCACTTCCGGCAGGCTGCCCAGCTTCCAGCCAAGCCAAGCGTGCAGCAGCTTGACCGGCCAATGGGCCGAGGATCCGCTGTCCTCGACGTCGATCAGCACCACCGACAACGGCTGCAGCAGCGGCGCAGGAATGGCTTTCGGCTGGTGGCTGCGATGCCAGGCCGCGCCGAAGGCCACGGCCGCAACGAGGCTGGCGGCAGCCGCCCAGCCGCGCCAGCGATCCAGGCGGATCGATCGAATGGCACGGCCACCGGCCGGAGCGGCCGCTGTGGTCTCCACCGCCGCAAGCGGTGTGGCCGGGATTGCCGGGATTGCGATGTCGCCGCCTGGGGGGGCAACTTCGCCGGATACCGCCGGGACTGCATTCGCAGCCGGGACAAGCTCCGGGGCCCCGGACCCGCCGTGCCCGGCCAGTTCGGTCAATGCCTCGATCGGCGCCGGCGGCTCGAATACATAGCCACCCTTTGCGACCGTGCGGATCCAGTGCTTGCGCTCTTCGCCCAGCGCCTTGCGCAGCAGCCACATGCTCTGCGACAGGTTCGCGTCCTCGACGATCACCCCTGGCCATAGGCGCTCGAACAGTTCGCTGCGGCTGTGCAGGACGTGCGGCTCGGCCAGCAGCAACAGCAGCAGCTCGAACAGGCGCTGCGGCAGTTCGACTTCGTTGTCGGCCGCCAATACGCGCCGATACCGCAGGTCGACCAGCAACTCGCCGATCCGCAGGTACCGGGTCTCCGCCGCCCAAGGGCCATTCGTACTTGCTGTCACCAATCGCACCTCGAACACGACGAGCCCGCCACCCCAGCGGTTGCCGCGGCGTCATCCATGCAGTTGCAGCGTCCATGGCTCACCGCCCGGGGGCGGAGTCGGTACACGACTGGATGCCGTGGGTCCAGGAACGCCAGAGTTTGCGATGGCGGAAAGGCCGGAAATGTGACCCGGGTCACGAATAACTCTTCAAATGAGAAAAAAGTGATCTCTCGGAAGAGGCCTGACGCAGCGGTGTCATCTACATCGTAGTGGGGTCACGGCACCCACCACGCATGGACGCACCCCACAAGTGAAATGCCGGGCAGGGGCGACAGCCCCGGACAAGAACGCACTTCCCGTAGTGAAACTGGCCGCCCTCGCGGTCGTACGTCAACTCAATTTGGGGGTATCACCTGTGAATCGCAACACAGCAATCCGCATGAACGCGCTCGCCGCTGCCACCACGCTGGCGCTGGTCGCCGGCACGGCAGCTGCAGCCGGCCGTTCCGACCTGCACCAACTCAACGTCGCCAAGCTGAACGCGCAATACAAGACGGCCAGCGCGACCTTGGGCGTCCCGGCCAAGGCGGCGCAGCGCCATGCAGAATTGATCGGCTTGGAAGCCGGATCCGCTCTGAGCCAGACGGCCGTGATCCAGGACCGTGACGGCACCAAGCACTTCCGATACGAACAGACCTTCCGCGGCGTGCCGGTGTTCGGCGAAGGCGTGGCGGTCAGCGAAAAGAACGGCCAGGTCCTCAACCTGTTCGGTCGCCAGGTCAGCGGCCTGGCACGCGACGTGCAGTCGGTGACCGGCAAGGTGTCGAAGGGCCAGGCCCTGTCGATCGCCAAGCATGCCGCGCTGGGCAGCAAGCTGCTGGCGATGCGCGTCGAAAACGAAAGCGCGCGCCAGATGATCTACGTCGACGACCACAACCGGGCGCACCTGTCCCATGTGGTTTCGTTCTTCGCCGACAGCGCCAAGGGCGGCAGCCCGACCCGTCCGTTCGTGATCGTCGATGCGCAGAGCGGCAAGGTCCTGAAGCGCTGGGAAGGCCTGACCACCGCCAACGGCACCGGTCCCGGCGGCAACGCCAAGACCGGCCAGTACGAGTGGGGCTCGGGTGGCATCTATGGCTACCTCGATGTGACCCAGAGCGGTTCGACGTGCACGATGAACAACACCAACGTCAAGTCGGTGAACCTCAACGGCAGCACCGGCACCAGCACCACGGCGTACTCGTACACCTGCCCGCGCAACACCTACAAGGCCATCAACGGCGCGTATTCGCCGATCAATGACGCCCACTACTTCGGCGGCGTGATCACCGACATGTATCCGGCGTATACCGGCTACAACGCGCTGAGCTTCCAGCTGGTGATGCGCGTGCACTACGGCAGCAGCTACGAGAACGCGTTCTGGAACGGCTCCAACATGAGCTTCGGCGACGGCGCCAGCACCTTCTACCCGCTGGTCAATGCCGACGTCTCCGGCCATGAGGTGTCGCACGGCTTCACCGAGCAGCACTCCAACCTGACCTACTCGGGCCAGTCGGGCGGCATGAACGAAGCCTTCTCCGACATGGGTGGCGAGGCGACCGAGTACTACTGGAAGGGCAGCAACGACTTCGACGTCGGCCGCGAGATCTTCAAGTCGTCCAGCGGCGCGCTGCGGTACATGTGCAACCCGCCCGCCGACGGTGGCTCGATCGACAACGCCGCCGACTACAACAGCGGCCTGGACGTGCACTACTCGTCGGGCGTCTACAACAAGGCGTTCTGCACGCTGGCCAAGACCTCGGGCTGGAACACGCCGACCGCGTTCAAGGTGATGGCGCGCGCCAATGCCCTGTACTGGACCGCGAGCAGCACCTTCAACCAGGGCGCCTGCGGCGTCGAGACCGCGGCAACCGACCTGGGCCTGAACAAGGCCGACGTCACCGCCGCGTTCAGCGCGGTCGGCGTGAGCTGCTCGGGCGGTGGTGGCGGTGGCGGCACGACCGCACTCACCAACGGCGTGCCGGTCTCCGGGATCAGTGCCAGCACGG
>CBFGOU010000501.1:0-4168 GCA_965650445.1 uncultured Oxalobacteraceae bacterium
AGCTCGATCGTGCTCATGAACACGTCGGTCAGCGGCGCAACCGGACCGGTGCTGCCGTCCCATTGGCCGGCGATGAGGTTCAGCACGGCTTTTCCGTGGTCCAGTTCGAGTGCCGGAATGGCGTCGCGCTGCAGGCCGGTGTAGGCGGGTGGACACATTTTCAGGCGTCCCGGCAGATTGACCCATAGCTGCAGGATTTCGAGCGGCCCGCCGTGCTCGCGGAACGCGCGCGGCGACACTTCGGCGTGCACGATGCCGCGCCCGGCGGTCATCCATTGGATGCCACCGGCGCGGATGATGCTTTCGTGCCCGGCGCTGTCCTGGTGGGCCAGTTCGCCTTCGAGGATGAAGGTGACGGTTTCAAAGCCGCGGTGCGGATGGGGGCCGAACGGCAGCCCGCGATTGTCCGCCGGGTAGGTCTGCGGTCCGTGATGATTCAGAAACAGAAACGGATCGATCTGGCTGAGGCGGGCGCTGGGCAGCGGGCGCTGGGTGCGCAAATCGCCAATATCGTCG
The DNA here is from genome assembly GCA_965650445.1 of uncultured Oxalobacteraceae bacterium. Taxonomy (GTDB): domain Bacteria; phylum Pseudomonadota; class Gammaproteobacteria; order Burkholderiales; family Burkholderiaceae_D; genus Telluria_A. The sequence continues at coordinate 517 of CBFGOU010000501.1, forward strand.
CGCAGAGAGGGATGCAGGCGGCGCAGGGTTTTGTCTGACATGGGCTTACTCCGTCGGTCGGGGCTCAGCCGACACAATACAGCAATGCGGCGCGGACGGGCGGCGGGGAACTCGCGAGGTAAAAACGTCGATGGACAAGGTAGGCCGGGGCCTACATCGTGTAACGGATCGTCGCTGCGGTGCGCTTCGCACGGCGGCCCTTTAATGGACGTGCCTGCTGAACGTCGGTTACAAGCGCGGGGACGGCTGGCGAAACGATACGAAACAGCAAAATTGGCGTTAACGGCAGCATGCTACGATCCGCGCATTGACGCGAATTGAGTCGGAAGGCGCATTTTTTCCGGCTGTCCGGGGGCGCGCGACAGCGGTGGCGCAGTACCGGACTCGAGCAATCATGAGGACGGACGATGAGCGATTTCGAGTATCCCCGACCGCAGCTGGTGCGCCAGCAATGGATCAGTTTGAACGGGCCATGGAAGTTCATGTTCGACAATGAGCACCGTTATAGTTTCCCCAATGGCGGTGCCGAGTGGACCCATACCATTAACGTGCCGTTTTCGCCGGAGAGCGCCCTGAGCGGTATCGGCGACCAGGGCTTTCACGCGGTGTGCTGGTACGAGCGCGAGTTCGACCTGCCGCCGCGCGAGGGGCGCACCTTGTTGCATTTCGGTGCGGTCGACTATCGCGCGCGGGTGTGGGTCAACGAACATCTGGTGGCCGAGCACGAGGGAGGGCACACGCCGTTCACCGCCGACATCACCGGCGCGATGCGCGCGGACGGCCGGCAAACGGTGACGGTGTTCGTCGAGGATGATCCGCACGATCTGGCCAAGCCGCGTGGCAAGCAGGATTGGCTGCTGGAAGCGCACTCGATCTGGTATCCGCGCACGACCGGGATCTGGCAGACCGTGTGGGTCGAGCAGGTCGAATCGACCTATATCCAGAGCCTGCGCTGGACGCCGATTTTCGAGACTTTCGAGATCGGCTGCGAGGTGTTCGCGACGGGCGACCTGATCGACGATCTGTTTGTCGAAGTGCGCATCTGGCACGGCGACAGCCTGCTGGCCGACGACCATTACAAGCTGTTGGGGCATGAGGCCAATCGCAAGATCGCGCTGTCGGATCCCGGCATCGACGACTCGCGCAATGAGTTGCTCTGGAGTCCGGAACGGCCAATCTTGCTGGACGCCGAAGTCATTCTGCGCCATCGTGGACACGTGCTGGACCGGGTGAGGTCGTACACCGCGCTGCGTTCGGTAGCGATCAACCGCGACCGCTTCATGCTCAATGGCCGCGCCTACAAGCTGCGGCTGGTGCTCGACCAGGGCTATTGGCCGGAATCGCTGATGACGGCGCCGTCGGATGCAGCCTTGAAGCGCGACGTCGAACTGGCCAAGGCGATGGGGTTTAACGGCGTGCGCAAGCATCAGAAAGTGGAAGATCCGCGCTATCTGTACTGGGCCGACCGGCTGGGATTGCTGGTGTGGGAAGAGATGCCGTCGGCTTACCGTTTCAGCCCGAAGGCGATCACGCGCATGGTGCGCGAGTGGACCGAAGCGATCGACCGCGATTACAGCCATCCCTGCATCATTGTGTGGGTGGCGTTCAATGAATCGTGGGGCGTGCCGAATCTGACGCTGACGCAGGCCCACCGCAATGCGGTCGAGGCGCTGTATCACCTGACGCGTACCTTGGACGCGACCCGGCCGGTGATCGGCAACGATGGCTGGGAAGCTTCGGCCACCGATATTCTCGGCATCCACGATTACGATTTCAATCCGGAGCGCCTGGAGTCGCGCTACACGATGAGCGAGCCGTCGCGTACGCTGTTCGACCAGCGCCGGCCGGGCGGGCGCATCCTGACACTGGATGGCTTTCCCCATCGCGGCCAGCCCATCGTGCTTACCGAGTTCGGTGGGATCGCTTTCGACAAGAGCGGACCGTCGGCGGATGCGACCTGGGGTTATTCGCGCGCGTTTTCCGAGGAAGGCTTCATCGATCTGTACAGGCGTTTGCTGAAGGTGGTAAACACGACCTTCATGTTCAGTGGATTCTGCTACACCCAGTTCAGCGATACCTTCCAGGAAGCCAATGGCTTGCTGTACGCGGACCGCACTCCCAAGGTGTCGCTTGAACTGATCAATACGGCAACCCGAAATTTCACGGGCGAACAGGAACGGCTTGGTCTGGGCATCGTGTAGAGCGCTTGCCCGAGACGCGGCGACGCCATCTGCCGGGCGGCAGACGCGGCGGCCGTATAGGCGGGATCGGGTTCACTCCCCCGGCGTATAACGCTACTTGGACGACCACTGTCGCAAGCGACACACTTGAGATTGCTAACTTCGCATTGCACGGAAATATTCTTCCCCTGATTGATTCCTGACAGGCTCATCCTGCCTTAGTATTGGCGAGGGTGTCCATGCGGAATCAAAAATGTGGAATAAGAACTTTTTAGTAAGGCCGCTGCGCGCAGCCATCCTTTCCCTTGGACTCGTTTTTGTCAGTAGCGCCGGATTGTGCTTCGGTGCCGATGCCGGATCGATCGAATACTTTCCCACCATTTCGGACGGTCCTGCGCGGGCGGTCGACGCGAAACGCCAGGGTGCGCTGTACCGGGTGCGGCGCGGCACCCAGACCAGCTATTTGTTCGGCACCGTCCATGTCGGTTCGAGCGCCTTCTATCCGCTGGCGCCTGAAGTGCGGCGCGCGCTGGCCGATGCCAAGCGGCTTGTGGTTGAACTTGATACCCGCGCCAATGATGCCTTTCAACAAGCTATGGCACGGCATGGCAGTTACCCGGCTGGCGACGATATCCGCCAGCATATTTCGCCCTCGACAATCAGTGCGCTCACCACGGCGCTGCACGCCGCTGGCATTCCGTTCAGTAACGTTGTTCATCTGAAACCATGGCTGCTGGCCAATGTGCTACTTGGCCTGGACCTGCAGCGCCACGGTTTCGAACGGACTTACGGCATCGAAGCCTTCCTGCTGGCCGATGCGCAAGAACATGGCAGGGCCATCACCGAACTGGAAAGCGCAGAGTACCAACTGGCCCTGTTCGATACGCTCGACGATGCCAGCGCGGAGCGGTATTTGCTCGAAAGTCTGCATGGCCTGGCCGATGGCAGCGCCTTGCGCAAGTCGCGCGCGATCCTCGACGCCTGGAGCTCCGGCGACACGCTTGCGCTCGACGCACTGCTGCCGGATGCGACGGCTGGCAATTCGGTGACATCCGAATTTACCCGCACCACCTTGCTCGGCAAACGCAATCCCGAGATGGCCGAACGTATTGTGCGCATCATGCAGGATGGTACGACCGCCTTCGTTGGCGTCGGCCTGCTGCATTTGCTCGGCGCGAACGGCCTGCCGCAGCTTTTGGCACAGCGGGGCTATCAGGTCGAACGCATGTATTGACGCCGCTGCGCCTGCCTGCGTGGGCGACGACAGGGCCGCTTTGCCGATACGAGGCCCCGCGCTAGCGCTCGATCGCTCCCGCCGACATGTGAACCCGGTCGCCCGTGCTGAACGAAGGGGTTGCTTCCTGGGTGATGACGCGCACCGTACCGTCGTCCATGCGCAGGGTAATGCGGTAGACCCGGTCCGAGACCATGGAGCCGCCGACAGCCGTCACCGTCTCGATCGTCCAGACCAG
>CBFGOU010000502.1:0-4148 GCA_965650445.1 uncultured Oxalobacteraceae bacterium
GCGAGGGCGCCGTCGCTCGGCACGTGAGATGCCGCGCCCGGAGCGCGCGTCGATATCCTCGATCGCAGCTTGGCCGTACTTGAGGTGCGCGTTCTTCAGCTGCCGCACCAACTTGCGGTCATTGCGGGCGTGGACCTCGCGGTCAATCAACAGCGCCACGCGCTCCTCGAAGCTCAACGCGGCCATGCCAGGTTGTGCCAGTTGTTCTTCAAGGCCGGCCGCCAGACCGTCCAGCTTCAGCGTGCGCAATTGCGCCAAGGTGGTGTGCATCATCATTTCGTCGTTCCTCATTGGTAGTAGCCAGGTCCGCGGACGTGGGCATGGTCGGGGCTGACCCATTCACTGGTGGTGGTCGGCGCGCTTTGGTCGCGGTTGTTGGTGAGGATGTCGCGCACGTGGCGGTACTGGCAGGCGCCGATCTGCAGGGCCAGCATGCAGGCCGCCTCCAGCCTCACCTTGCCATATCGCTTGGACAGCGATAGCAGGCCAAGGCAGGCGCGGTAGCCATGCTCCGGGTGCTTGTTCTCAGCCATCAGCCGCGTCACCGCTTCGGCCGTCGCCGGGCCGATGCTCTGGCCCCAGTGGATCAGCCGGGTCGGCGTCCACTCCATGTGTGCACGGTGCGCAGCAGGCATGTGCGTGGCCGTCGTGGTGAAGCCGCCTTGGCGGCTGTTGCGGGCATGGCTGGCGATGCGCTGGCCCCTGTGCATCAACTCCACCACGGCCGTCGTGATCCGTGCTTCGAGCGTTTGGCCGACCAGCGAGTGCGGCACGCTGTAGCGGTGGCGTTCGATTTCGACGTGGTAATCGATATGCACCCTGACGGTCTTGAAGTGCGCCATTTCGTAGCGCTGTAGCGGCAGCGGCAGCAAGGCTGGCGCATCGATCTCGGCGAACGTGCTGGCGCGGCTACCTGACAATTTTTGGAACAGCTTTTCGTTGAGCCGTGTAAGCAACGGCGCCATAGCCTGATTGACCTCGTGCACGCTGTCGAACTTCTGGTGACGCAGGCGCGCCATGATCCAGCGCTCTACGATCTGCACTGCCGATTCGGCCTTGGCCTTGTCCTGTGGATGGCGCGGACATGCCGGCAAGACTACTGCAGCGGCCAGAACCAGATTTCTTTCGCCTTAAAGTAGCATTGCATCGAGCACTCTGAAAATCCGTTCGAACGCGGTTCCACCAAGTCAATGTGCCCTTGGTTGACTCCAGAGTGGATTCGGAAGAACGAGATTACGCCCGCGCGCTTCCCGATGCCGGCTCGCGCCACCTCCTCGCTCCGGTACTTTTCCGGCTCACCCCAAAGCCGGCGCAGAATATTTGACAGATCACGTTGCCCGGGCTCGATAGGCTGGCCGCTGACCGTCTTGCCTCTGCCAGTCATACGTGCGCCTGCCAGCGTCACGCCAGAGCGCGCCAGCGCGTAACTCATGCGCATCGCACACGTATCCTCGAAGGCCGAGTTGTTCAACAGGTCATCCCAGCCGAGCAACTCCAGCAGCTGGCCACGCAAGTACTGGTCGCGCGTCGGGTAGTTGCTATGCACCACGGTATACAGCGGCGGCTTCATTGACGGGCTCCAGCGCATGGATATTGCCTGCCAAGGAATTCGAGCAGCAGCACGGCCGCATTTTTCTTTCTACGCTCCGTCGGAATGGTCTTGATGTAGTCGGCGGCGTCGTAGGCGAGCGCGAACGTCTTGCGCGCCTGCGGCGGGCACCAGGCTGTGCCGATCATCGCGTCCTTGGCGCCGTCCAGGTAGCTGTAGGCCTTTTCGCGGTCCATGTAGTGCTCTGGGCTCAACGGCTCTGGGTGCGACATCATCTGCACGAACTGGTCGCCGGTCAGGTCGAAGTAGTAGGCCATTGGCGCAGCCTGCGTCATAATTGGCAGCGCCAAGCCTAAAATGATCATGGCGCGCATCATGCAATCCTGTTCGTCGCCAGATCCCAGCCGCCGGCTGTGTTTCCACTGGCGCCGCCGCCGATTTTTTGCTGCGTGTACTTCCAGCGGATTTTCGAGAACTTCAGGCCCACGTTCTCGGTCGGGAAGCCGCCGGTAAAGATGGGTGCGATGTGCGCAATCAGCACGTTCTCAAGTTCGACCTCGAAATACTTGACCGGCTCATTGTCGCCGTCGGCACGCAGCATCTCGAGCCGCGCTTTCGGGATCGTCTTGCCGCACGCGCAAGCTTGCGCCAGGATAGGCGAGGCTAGGTCGACCAGTTTGTGGATGCTGATGTCGCTAAGCTCTGCGCGTTCCGCAGTGTGGCCACCGCCTGTCGACGCGGTCGCACTCTTCGGCTGTGTGATCGACCAGTTGACCGACGTGCACTCAATCCAGCCGGCGTGCCGCGAATCTGCCGACTCACCCTTGATACTGTCGAGCTGCAGGTAGAAGTCCGATGCCATGATGCCTCCGTTGTGTTGAGGAGGCATCGTTGCAGAAATTTCTCTACGCCAACTTAGCGCGGGTCAATAGGAGTTCGGCGAAAGGTCAAGCGCACGCCCGAGGATTGGTTTTGGCCGCGCAAATAGGCAGCCCGGCCGGCGCCGATTGTAGGGATCTTCCAAAAAATGGAATTCATCTTCCAAAAATAAAAAAAGAGCTACAGGCTCATCGCGTGTAACTCTTTGATATTGCAGGGCATTCTTTGGGGTGGCTGATGGGGCTCGAACCCACGACAACAGGAATCACAATCCTGGACTCTACCAACTGAGCTACAGCCACCACTGTCTTACTTTTGTCTCGTTGCCGGGACAGCTCGAAATTATACAAACTTCTGGCGGAACTGGCAAATCTAATTGCAGACCTGCTTATTTGCCGCCGATCTCGACTTCGGCCACCGGTGCCGCCAGCCCAAGCAGGCTGGTGAATGCCGTCGACAAGGCGCTCGCGCTGGCGGTCGTGAAGCCATGCAGGCGCGGTACCGCCCCGTTGCCCGGATTGAGCAGGCCGGCCTCGCCCAGCAGGCTGACCAGGCGCCGTGCCACCGCTTCGCCCGTGTCCACCAGCAGCACCTCGCGCGTGGTCGCGGCGGCGATCACCGCTTCGATGGCAGGCTGGACGAAAACGTAGTGCGTGCAGCCGAGCACCAGCGTGTCCGCGCCTCCATTGAGTAACGGCACGATGTAGCGCTCCAGCATGGCGCGGGTGGCGTCCGTGTTTAGTTCGCCCAGTTCGATCTGATCGGCCAGCCCGCTGCAGCCTTGCAGCAGGAATTGCGCCTGGGTCGACGCGGCGATCTGGTCGCGCAGCAGGAGAAATTTTTCGCCGCGGATCGTGCGCGAGGTCGCCAGCACGCCGATTTTGCCGTTGAGCGACACCGCCGCGGCAGGTTTCAGGCCCGGTTCCACGCCTACGATCGGCATGTCTGGATAGTGCGAACGCAGCAGCTTGATGGCGGCGATGGTCGCGGTGTTGCAGGCAACCACCAACGCCTTGGCGCCTCGTTCGATCAGAAACCCGGCGATGGCCAGCGAACGTTCGGCCACGACCTCTTCCGGCTTGTCGCCGTACGGCGCGAAGCCGGAATCGGCAAAGTACATCAGATGTTCGTTCGGGAGCTGCGTGCGGATGTGGCGCAGCACCGACAGTCCGCCGACGCCGGAATCGAATACGCCGATGGGGTTGGTGCTGTCTGGCATGGTGGGTGCGGGGAGGGAAATGGGGCCCCCGCTTTCGCGGGGGCGACACGTCTACATGGGCTCACCGCTTGCGCGGGGATGACGCATCTTTTACTTCACGGCGACCGGAATTTCACCGACGCTGCTGAGTTTTTCGATCTTGGCTGCCCATTCCTTCGGCCCGGTGTTGTGCACCGAGGTACCGTTGGAATCGACCGCTACCGTTACCGGCATGTCGGTCACTTCGAACTCGTAGATCGCTTCCATGCCCATGTCTTCGAAGCCCAGCACCTTGGCGCTCTTGATGGCTTTGGAGACCAGGTAAGCCGCGCCGCCGACGGCCATCAGATAGGCCGATTTATGCTTCTGGATCGATTCGATGGCCACCGGACCGCGCTCGGCCTTACCGATCATGGCGATCAGGCCGGTCTTTTCCAGCATCATGTCGGTGAACTTGTCCATGCGCGTCGCGGTCGTCGGGCCCGCCGGACCGACAGCTTCGTCGCGCACCGGGTCGACCGG
>CBFGOU010000503.1:0-4137 GCA_965650445.1 uncultured Oxalobacteraceae bacterium
ATTCTGCAAAACGGCGCGCTGCGCGTACCGGCCTTCCTCGACATCAGCGCGCGCGTGGCCATGACGGGCGAAGGCGGGCTGCTATCGATGGCCTTCGACCCCGGCTTCGCCAGCAACGGTTACTTCTACGTCGCCTACACCGATCTGGCCAACCGCATCGTGGTGGAACGCTTCAGCGCGGGGGCCACGGCCGACGCGGCCGATCCCGGCTCGGCTGTGCCCATCATCAGCATTGCCCACCCCGATTTCACCAACCACTACGGCGGCCTGCTGGTGTTCGGCCCGGACGGTTTTCTCTACCTGGGCACGGGCGACGGCGGCGGCGCCGGCGATCCGCGCAACAACAGCCAGAATCCCGCCTCCCTGCTGGGCAAACTGCTGCGCCTGGACGTGGCCGACGCCAGCCTCGCCACGCCCTACCGCATCCCGCCCACCAATCCCTTCGCCGGCCAAAGCGGCAAGCGCGCCGAAATCTGGGCGCTCGGCCTGCGCAATCCATGGCGCTACAGCTTCGACGCCGACCTGCTCTACATCGCCGACGTGGGCCAGGAAGCGCGCGAAGAAATCAATATCAACGGGGCCGGGCTAGGCGGACTCAACTACGGCTGGAACATCATGGAAGGGGGGACCTGCTTCAACGCCACCACCTGCGCCACCACCGGGCTGATCCTGCCCGCGCACCAGTACGACCATAGCGGCAGCAATGGCTGCTCGATCACCGGCGGCGACATCTACCGCGGCAGCGCCATGCCGGCGCTGGCGGGGCATTACTTCTACTCCGACTATTGCGGCGGCTACCTCAAGTCGCTCGTCCGCGCGGCCGACGGCAGCATCAGCACCTTCAGCTGGCCGGTGGCCAAGGTGGGCGGGGTGGTTTCGTTCGGACGCGACAGCGACGGCGAGCTCTACCTCATCGCGGCGAGCGGCAAGATTTACCGCATCGGCAGCAGCGCCACGCCGACCGGTTAAGCGGCTGTTTCACAATGGGCAGGGCCAGGCGCAGCGACGCAGACAGTGCGCCTGCATGGCAAGGAACTGCAACGACGCCCTGCCTATTTTGAAACAGCCTCTAAGGCAGCTAGAATAGAAGGATTGCGTTCTTCCGAGGCCCGACATGGCACGTCTGCACCTGGATTTTCCCGAAGACCAGTTTTACTATTCCACCCCAATGACAGTGCGCGTCACCGACATCAACGGCGCCAATCACCTGGGCAACGACTCGATGATCTCCATGATTTCCGAGGCGCGCGCCCGCTTCCTGTACGAATACGGGGTCAAGGAAACCGGGGGCGACCGGATCGGCATCATCGTCACCGACCTGGCGACCACCTACCGCGCGGAAGCCCACGCCCACGATCAATTGCTGTTCGAAGTGGGCGTCATGGATTTCAATAAGTACGGCGGCGACATCATCTTCCGCGTGACCCGCCCGCGCGACAAAAAACTGGTGGCGGTGGCCAAGTACGGCTTCGTGTTCTTCAACTATCAGACCAGCCAAGTGATGCCCATGCCGGAGGAATTCCGCGTACTGTTCCCCCGCGTCAACCGCGTCGACTGATCGTGTCGTCCCCCGCATGCGCGCGGGCGACCGCTTCAGCCCACCTTGATCTTGTTCCGAAACCAGTTATCCAGCATCTGTTTCTCGTAGCGCAAGCTGGTGTTGTTGCTGTAGCGGTTCAAATGATTTAGGTAATTCATGTCCGACAAGCGCTCGTCGCCAGACTGGATCACCTTGCCGTCCTGTTCGAGGCGGTAGCGCAGATGCATCTGCGGCCAGTCGGCGCCGCCCGTGAGGACGCGCAGATCGGGCCGGTGCGAGCTCGGCTTGAGCACGCCCGCCATATCCAGGTCGAGCACCTCCACCGTCAGGTTCTGGCCGGCCGGCAGGCGCGCCGCCAGTTTCTCGATGTGCTGGCGCAGTTCCGTCAGCACGCGCTCGCGTTCGACCTGGGGAAACGGCACATCGGCGAAATGCTCGGGTTCGACAAAGGTGACCGTGGCGGCCGCCGAGGCCAGGTTGGTTGCCAGGAACAGCAGCCCGGCCGCCGTCCCGCAGGAAAATTTGCTCAGCATGATCATGTCCTTTCGTGCGCAATCGGTGCAGCATGCATCGACCAATATACGCCCAAGCCGGCGTCGGGATGTCACGCATCTGCGTCAGTTTGTATCGAAATGTTAGTCCGCGAACACAGCAATGCAGCCTTCCCCGCCACAATCAGGGCAAAGGAGGCATGCCGTGCCGGAAGGTCCATCACTCGTCATTTTGCGCGAAGAGAGCGCCCGCTTCGTCGGCCAGACCATCGTCCGCGCCGAGGGCAACACGCGCACCCTGGACGTCACCCGGCTGGCGGGCCAGCCCATCGTATCGCTGCGCACCTGGGGCAAGCACTTCCTGATCGAATTGCCGGGCATGGCGCTGCGCATCCACTTCATGCTGTTCGGCAGTTACCGCATCAATGAGCGCAAGGAGCGCGCGCCCCGGCTATCGCTGGGCTTTGCCGGCGGCGGCGAACTCAATTTCTACGGGTGCTCGATCAAGCCGGTCGAGGGCGCGCTCGACCAGGTCTACGACTGGAGCGCCGACGTCATGTCGCCCAGCTGGGACGCGGCCCGGGCGCGCAAGAAATTACGCGCCCGGCCCGAGCTGCTGGCCTGCGACGCCCTGCTCGACCAAGGTATTTTTTCCGGCGTCGGCAACATCATCAAAAACGAAGTGCTGTTCCGCATCCGCCTGCATCCGCTCTCCACGATCGGCGCCCTGCCGGCGCCCAAACTGCGCGCCCTGGTCGAACAGGCGCGCGTCTACAGTTTCGAGTTTTTGGAGTGGAAGAAACAATACGTGCTCAGGCAGCACTGGCTGGCGCACACCAGGCGCATCTGTCCGCGCTGCCAGATTCCCTTCAAAAAGGCGCATCTGGGGCGCACCAACCGGCGCAGCTTTTTCTGCGAGCGCTGCCAGAAGCGCTACCCGCCCGTCGACAACTGAGGCGGTGCTTCAGCCCTCGAAGCGCGGGGCGCGAAAGCCGCCCTCGGCCCACTCGGCGGCGCCGCCCGGGGTCAGCTTGTAGCTGGCCGCCACCCGCACCTGGGCGATGCGCTCGCCCATCTCATCGATGGCAGTCAGCAAGGCATACGGATGGTCGTCGTCGGGCACGATATCGAGCGTGATTTTCAGTTCGCCCTGTCCCGTCGTCACCACCGTACTCTTGTGCAACATCGCATGGCGCTGCTGTTCGTGGCGGCGGATCACTTCGGAAGCGGTTTTCACCAGCGTATGGAAGGCGGCCGTATCGAGCGGCTTGGGATTTTTCTTGTCGCGGCCCATCGTCCACGGCCCCACCAGGGCCGGTTCCGGTTCGCCATCCTTGATCATCGCCACCGCCCAGCCCTCGTCGTCCTCGTTCTTGATCACGCGGGCGGTCCAGCCATTGCCCTGCCACACGCGGGGTTCCTGGATCAGGGCCTCATCGGCGGGTTCAATCTCGGTGGCGTCATCGGTCATGGTGCGGATATCTTCAGGTCGGCGGCCGTGCGGCCGGGGCCTGCATGATAGACCAAAACCGGCGCGCGCGCCCGGATTCAGGCGCGGCGCACCAGGCGAATTTCGCTGCGCCCGGGCGGTATCAGCGGCGGCGAATCGGGCGGCACGCGCGGATCGATGGCCGGCGCCGGCGTCTGGTAACTAAACGGATTAATGATAATTGGTGGAATCGTGGGCGGTGCCGACGGCCCATTGTCGGGCCCGCCGGTGCGCTCCGCGCGGATCCCGTCCCGCGCGCTCTGACGTGTATCGAGCATGTTTCTCCTCCTGGTAAGACAGGCATTCAGTATAGGCAGGCAATGCATTTTTTCAAGGTTGGCGCCGTCCCGCTTGTCGCCGCGTGGCGCCACTGGACACACCGCCGCTGCCGTTCGTCGCAGCGGGCGCGCCGGCGCGCCCAGGCGGCGCTACAGTGGCTCCATACCAACTCCATACGAGGCCCCGCCATGAAAAAAGTCGCCCTGTCCGCGCTGTTGATCCTTGCCGCCATGTCGGTCGCCGGCGCGCTGGCGCACGGCACCGGTGCCCACATCGTCTTCGACGGCGCCGACCTGGGCGGGCCGTTCGGCGCCTTCATCGGCGCCCTGGCCGCCGGC
>CBFGOU010000504.1:0-4134 GCA_965650445.1 uncultured Oxalobacteraceae bacterium
CATGGACACTCCGTGAGTGACAGAAAGGATGAGAATTCAGGAATTGCCAGTGGTTGACCACACGCAAGCCCTCAAGTCTCTTACTTCCAGCCAGATGAAAAGAAGGTGATACTGTTTGCTACGGACTGCTGTACTTCCTGTGCTGCTGTGTTACCGTATGAGCGAGCGCTTTTCGAGCGCGGACTGACCAACATACACCATCGGCCTTAAATCCCGCTTAGCTCATCCACCGCGGCCCACACTGGCTACTTTTGCAACAGAGACGACAAAAGAGCCAAAGCCGCATCCTCCCCCTTTCGGGAGAGGACCGCAAGCTTTGACTCCGGCGCAGTGCTGCCGCCAATACGACAATTACTTGATTTCGGCTTTCGCGCCAGCTTCTTCCAGCTTTTTCTTGCCGGCTTCTGCGTCTGCTTTCGAAATGGCTTCTTTCAGGGTCTTCGGTGCGCCATCGACCAGATCTTTGGCTTCTTTCAGGCCCAGACCGGTGATTTCGCGAACGGCCTTGATGACGCCCACTTTGTTGGCGCCGAAGTCAGCCAGGATCAGGTTGAATTCGGTCTGCTCTTCAGCAGCAGCGGCGCCAGCGCCGGCGCCGCCAGCTGCTGGAGCTGCCATTGCTGCTGCGGACACGCCAAATTTCTCTTCGAATGCCTTGACCAGTTCGTTCAGGTCCATGACGGACATTTCGCTTACTGCGTTCAGGATGTCGTCTTTGCTAATTGCCATTTGAAACTCCTAATTTTTTTGAATAGATTGGTATTGACTAAAGAACGGCAGCTTAGGCTGCAGCGGTTTCTTCGGCTGCAGGAGCAGCTTCCGAACCTTCGCTCTTCTTGGCTGCCAGAGCAGCCAGACCACGTGCAAAGCCCGACACCGGAGCCAGCATCACGCCCAACAGCTGCGAAATGAGGACTTCACGGGAAGGAATGCTTGCCAACGCTGCAACAGCGGCTTTATCCAGCTGCTTGCCTGCGTAGTTACCTGCCTTGATGACCAGCTTGTCGTTGGTTTTAGCGAAGTCGTTGATGACTTTAGCTGCTGCAACGGCATCGTCCGAGATCGAGTAGATCAGCGGACCGGTCATTTGGTCGGCGAGGTTGGCAAACTGCGTACCTTCCACCGAGCGGCGCGCCAGCGTGTTCTTCAGAACACGCAGGTACACGCCCTGGGCACGCGCTTTGGCACGAAGTTGCGTCAAGTGACCAACCTGGATGCCACGATATTCGGCCACGACGATCGTTTGCGCACTTGCTACTTTTGCGGAAACTTCGGCGACGACGGCCTTTTTGTCATTCAGATTGAGACCCACGGTCAACCTCCTTAAATGATGGCTGGCAGATGCCAGTCATCGGTTCGAACAACGGCGTCCGACGTTAAGAAGTACAACTGAGCGGATGAATTCACGCAGCATGGACTACAAAACTTGTTCGGGTACACCATCTGCGTTGGGTGGCCTATTAACCTCCAGCCTGCCTGCTGCCTTCGGCCCAACGGTCTTTGATTGTCTGGCAGGCCCGATTGCTCAAGCCTGCCAGCCCAAAGATGCGCCACGGTGTTGCCACCGCGGACTTAATTCTTGATTATTAAGCGACCAGCGATTGCTGATCGACACGCACGCCCGCGCCCATGGTCGACGAGATCGCCACGCGGCGCAGGTACACGCCTTTCGAGGTCGCAGGCTTGGCCTTGTTCAGTGCTTCGATCAGCGCCAGCAGGTTGGTTTTCAGGTCAGCATCGGCGAACGACTTGCGGCCGATGGTGGCGTGAATGATACCGGCCTTGTCGGTACGGTACTGGACCTGACCGGCTTTGGCGTTCCTGACCGCGCCAGCGACGTCAGGGGTGACGGTGCCGACTTTCGGGTTAGGCATCATGCCGCGCGGGCCCAGGATCTGGCCCAGGGTACCGACGATACGCATGGTATCGGGCGAAGCGATGACGATGTCGAAAGGCATGTCGCCGGCTTTGACGCGCTCGGCCAGGTCTTCCATACCAACGACGTCGGCGCCGGCGGCACGTGCCTGCTCAGCCTTGTCGCCGGTGGCGAACACTGCCACGCGAACGGTCTTGCCGGTGCCAGCTGGCAGCACGACGGAACCACGGACCACTTGGTCCGATTTCTTCGGATCCACGCCCAGTTGCACGGCGACGTCGATCGATTCGTTGAACTTGGCGGTTGCGAACTCTTTTACCAGAGCAACTGCATTGTCGAAGCCGTAGGACTTGTTACGGTCTACCTTGGCCTTGATTGCCTTGACGCGTTTGGACAGCTTAGCCATTACACACCCTCCACCGTGATGCCCATCGAACGCGCGGAACCGGCCACGATGCGCACTGCGGCATCCATGTCGGCAGCGGTCAGATCCGGCTGTTTCAATTTAGCGATTTCTTCAGCTTGAGCGCGGCTCAGCTTGCCGACCTTGTCGGTATGCGGCTTCGGCGAACCTTTGGTGATGCCGGCCGCTTTCTTGATCAGGTAAGTCGCTGGCGGGGTCTTCATCACGAAGGTGAAGGACTTGTCGGCGAAAGCGGTGATCACGACAGGGATCGGCATGCCTGGTTCCATGCCTTGGGTCTGGGCATTGAATGCCTTGCAGAATTCCATAATGTTCAGGCCGCGCTGACCGAGCGCAGGGCCGATCGGTGGGGATGGGTTTGCTTTACCAGCTGGCACTTGCAGCTTGATAAAACCAATGATTTTCTTTGCCATGATGGCTCCTATCTTGGATGAGTAGTAGCGCCCCGCCGGTACTGCCGTGGCGAGGCTCCTCTTGATTGAATTCCGCTAGAGTTGCCGCGGCGCTCCAATGACGCGCTTATACTTTTTCGACCTGGCCGAACTCGAGCTCAACCGGAGTGGCGCGGCCGAAGATGGTGACCGACACGCGCACTTTGGATTTCTCGTAATTGACTTCTTCGACATTGCCGTTGAAGTCAGTGAACGGACCGTCCTTGATGCGCACCTGCTCGCCCACTTCGTACAGCACTTTCGGCCGTGGCTTCTCGACACCTTCCTGCATCTGCTGCATGATCTTGTCGATCTCGCGCGCGGGAATCGGGGTCGGCTTGTTCGACTTGCCGCCGATAAAACCGGTGACCTTGGCGGTGTTCTTGACCAGGTGCCAGGTTTCATCCGTCATTTCCATCTCAACCAGGACATAGCCCGGGAAGAAACGACGCTCGGTGACCGACTTCTGGCCATTCTTGACTTCGACCACTTCTTCGGTCGGCACCAGGATGCGACCGAACTGTTCGGTCATGCCGGCGCGCTCGACGCGCTCCATCAGTGCGCGCTGCACGCTTTTTTCCATGCCGGAATAAGCATGCACCACGTACCAGCGTTTGTTTCCGACTGGAACGCTCAGCGAAGCGCCAGCATCTTGTGCCGGAACTTCCGGCACGTCACCCTGCACATTTTCGCTCATTTTTATTTCCAACCCAGAATCACGTCGTACAACAGGAATTCAAGAATCTTGTCCGTGCCCCAGAGGAACATCGCCATCACGATCACAAAGCCGAAGACCACGCCGGTGATCTGCATGGCTTCCTTGCGCGTGGGCCAGACGACCTTCTTGGTCTCACGGACAGCTTCCTTGGAGAAATTCAGGAATTCACGACCGGTTGCGGAAGTCCACAAAAGCAGGACGGCAAAAACCAAACCAGCCACGAGTGCGCCTGCGCACATCAAAGCTGGTTTGCTCTGGCCTTTCAGGTAAAAGAACCCGACGACCCCTGCAATCGCGGCAACCACTGCCAGCGCGACCTTGAACTTGTCGTTCGACGTGCTGACGGTTTGCACGGATTGATTAGACATACGTTTTAACTTTCGGTGCCCTGCACCAGAACGGTGGCAGGGACGGAGGGCATCGAACCCCCAACCTTCGGTTTTGGAGACCGACGCTCTGCCAATTGAGCTACGTCCCTACATAAAACTTCAGTGGAATCAGCGATTTTACCACCAGCGGCCGCTGGCTGGCAACAGCCTGATTGCGGAAAAAGCCGGGGGGCCAGCTTTTCCGGTACAACCGGGGCGCCCGGGAGGACGACCCCTTACTACCTGCTGCGTCTCGCTGATGAATTAAGCGATGATCTTGGCAACCACGCCGGCGCCGACGGTACGGCCGCCTTCGC
>CBFGOU010000505.1:0-4134 GCA_965650445.1 uncultured Oxalobacteraceae bacterium
CCGATCGCCGCGTTCGATGGTAGCGACGCTGGCGTTCATGCTTGCCGGATTCGTGACGGTCTACCTCGCGCGTCACGTCCTTGCGTAGGAGAATGCAATGAAAACGCTGCTCGCATTGCTGGCCGGTCTCGTATTCGGCCTCGGTCTGATCGTATCCGGCATGGCAGATCCGTCGAAAGTACTCGGCTTTCTCGACCTGAGCGGAAACTGGGACCCGTCGCTGGCCCTGGTCATGGGTGGCGCCGTGTCGATCGGATCGCTTGCCTTCCCGTTCGCACGCAGGCGGCCGCACTCACTGCTGGGCGAAACCATGCGCCTGCCGGCGGCAACAAAGATTGACCGCCGCATTGTGCTCGGCGGGTTGATATTTGGCGCCGGCTGGGGTCTGGCCGGCTATTGTCCTGGGTCGGCCCTGGCATCGTTGGCCATGGGCGGAGCAAAGTCCATGGTGTTTTTCATCGCCATGCTGGCCGGGATGCTGGTGCGCGAAGTCCACCAACGCATGACAGCCTGAATCAACTTACGCAAAATCGCAACCTCAATTCGCGAAAAAAACCTTTGCGGTTCTGTATATATACAATACAATTACCATGAATAATAAAATGGAGTTGGAAAGCGATGATGAAGAGCGTGGTGTGCCAGTCCCCAGGCGAACTCCGGATGGTCGAGGCCGGCATTCCCAGCGTAAACGAAGGTGACGTGCTGATCCGCGTGCGCCGTATCGGCGTTTGCGGCACCGACATGCACATCTTCCGTGGCACCCAGCCATTTCTCAGCTACCCGCGCGTGATGGGCCACGAGCTGGCCGGCGAAGTGGTGCAAGCGCCGGACGATTCCGGCCTCGCATCCGGCGACACCGTCTACGTCATGCCCTATCTGTCCTGCGGCACCTGCGTGGCCTGCCGCAAAGGCAAGACCAACTGCTGCACGCGCATCCAGGTACTGGGTGTGCACCGCGATGGCGGCATGGCCGAATACCTGACCGTCCCCGCCCAATTTGTTTTCAAGGCCGACGGCATCTCGCTCGACCAGGCCGCCATGCTGGAGTTCCTCGCCATCGGCGCCCACGCCGTCAGCCGCGCCGCGGTCCACCAGGACCAGCGCGTGCTGGTTGTCGGTGCCGGCCCGATCGGCATCGCCGTGTCCCTGTTCGCGCGCCTCAAAGGCGGCGAAGTCACGGTGCTCGATACCCGGGCCGACCGTCTGGATTTCTGCAGCGACGCCATCGGCGTCCACCACGCCGTCCAGGCAGGCGAGGGCGACAAGGACGCCCTGTCCGAGCTCACCGGCGGCGAATTTTTCGACGTCGTCTTCGACGCCACCGGCAACGTCAAGGCCATGGAGCGCGGCCTCGAATTCGTCGCCCACGGCGGCACCTACGTACTGGTGTCGATCGTCCTGGACCGCATCTCCTTCGCCGATCCTGAATTCCACAAGCGCGAAACCACGCTGCTGGGCAGCCGCAATGCCACCGCCGCCGATTTCCGCGAAGTGCTGGAGGCGATGAAAGCCGGCCTGATTCCGACCGAGCGCCTGGCCACCCACCGCACCACCCTGGCGAACTTCATCGACGTCCTGCCGCAGTGGATGGACCCGTCCAGCGGCGTGATCAAGGCGATTGTCGAGGTCTGACGTGAACCCGATCCTGCAATTCGGTACCAGCCGCTTTCTGCAGGCGCACGTTGACCTGTTCGTCAGCGAAGCGCTCGAACGCGGCGAGGCCCTCGGCCGCATCACCGTAGTCCAGACTACCGATAGCCCGGACAGCGCCGCGCGCATCGCCGCGTTCAACCAGCAGGACTACCCGGTCCGCGTCCGCGGCTGGCAACATGGCCAGCGCATCGACCGTGAGCAGCGTGTCGGCTCGGTCGGCTTTGCCGTGCATGCCGCCAGCCACTGGAGCTGGATCCTCGAACAGGCCGCCACGACGGTGCAGGTGATCGTCTCCAACACCGGCGACGCCGGCTACCTGCTGCATCCGGATGACCGTCCCGATCTGCAACCGCCGCGCAGCTTCCCGGCCAAGCTGCTCCAGCTGCTGCACGCGCGCTACCGGAACGGCGCCGCGCCGATAACCCTGCTGCCCTGCGAGCTGGTCAACAGCAACGGCACCGTCCTGCGCAATATCGTTCTGGATCTGGCGCAGGCCTGGGACCTCGACAGCGGTTTTCGCGCCTGGCTGCGCGACGGCTGCGTCTGGGTCAACTCCCTGGTCGACCGCATCGTCTCCGAAGCCATCGAGCCTGCTGGCGCGGTGGCCGAACCTTATGCCTTGTGGGCGATCGAAGCGCAGTCCGGCATGACCCTGCCGTGCAGCCACCCCGACATCGTCGTCACCGAATCGCTCGATACCTTCGAGCGGCGCAAGCTGTTCCTGCTGAACCTCGGGCACACCTGGCTGGCCGAACAATGGATCGCCGGCGGCAGGCAGCCCGACCTGACCGTGACCCAAGCGATGGACGATGCGGCGCTGCGCGCTTCGCTCGAACAGGTATGGGAGCACGAAGTGCTGCCGGTGTTCGATGCGCTCGGTGACGGCGACAGCGCGCGCGCCTACCTCGCGCAGGTACGCGAGCGCTTCGCCAATCCCTTCCTGCGCCATCGCCTGGCCGACATCGCGCAAAACCATGCCGAGAAAAAGCGCCGCCGCATGCTGCCGCTGCTTGAACTCGCGCGTGCAACGGGCTGCAGCACCGGCCAGCCCCGCCTGCAAGCCCTGCTCGATGAGGTGGTTGCATGATCCAATGCCGCCCGCGCAAGCTGTGTACAATGGGTATCCACACGTATTCCGCCTCGAAGGCGACTCATTTACACACCCATGGCGAAACCAGCGACCATCTTCAAGCGCAGCACCAACCTGCTGCTCGAACACATCGGCGCAAACCTGGCGATCGGCGCGGTACTGCCGCCCGAACAGCGCATGGCCGAACTGGCGCAAGGCAGCCGCACGGCCATCCGCAGCACCATCAACTACCTGCATTCCCGTGGCCTCATCAGCGACCTGAAAGACCGGCGCCTGGTGCGCAAGCCGGTGGCGGAAGACTATTTCGACGAGGCCGAACTGCAGTCCGGCGCGGACCGCATCCGGCAGGTGCTGATGGAGCGCATCTACCACCACGACCTGACGCCGGGCGCGGCCTTCTCCGAAGCCGAGCTGGCGCGCGCCGCGGGTGCGAGCACCATCAGCGTGCGCGAATTTCTGATCGGTTTTTCACGCTACGGCCTGATCGAAAAGAAGCCGCAGGGCGGCTGGCGCCTGTGCGCCTTCGACCAGACCTTCGCGACCGAACTGGCGCAGGTACGCCGCATGTTCGAGCTGGCCGGGGTCGAAGCGTTGACCGCGCTCGCACCGGACGATCCGGCGTTCGGGCGGCTGGACGAACTGATCGAGCAGCACGAACAGCTGGCCTTGGACTTTCCTGGCCGGCACGCGGACTTTCCGGCACTCGACCGCGAGTTCCACACCTTTCTGATCGGGCTGCTGAACAACCGCTTCGCGCAAGGACTGAACGATATCGTCTCGCTGGTATTCCACTATCACTACCAGTGGGACAAGAGCGACGAAATGCCGCGCATCCGCTTCGCCGTGCCGGAACATCTGGAGATCCTGCGTGCGCTGGCGCGGCGCGACACCGCCGCCGCCCTTGCGGCCATGAACAAACACCTCGATTCGTCGCGCCTGACCATGCAGGCCGCGATCAACAAGCGCGCCTGAAAGTTGAACACCGACTGACACAGACTGGCCAGGCCTGGCTGCGGCGCGCATTTATCCTGACAAGGAAAACCCATGCCTGATTCCACGCCAGAGCTGACATCGAGCCTGCTGCTCATGTCCCCCGAGGACAACTGCCTGATCGCCCGCACCGCGCTCACCGCCGGTACGCGTGTGCAGATCGACGGCCGCGAAGTCGTGCTGCCGCAAGACGTCAACCTGGGCCACAAGTGTGCCCGGCGCGACCTGCAGCCGGGCGACAAGATACTGCGCTACGGCGCCATCATCGGCACCATCACCCAGCCGGTCGCCGCCGGTGCGCACATCCATACGCACAATCTGGAAAGCGACTACATCCCCACTTACACCCTGGGCCAGGATGGCCACCACTTCATCGGGACCGAGCACAAATGAACACGATC
>CBFGOU010000506.1:0-4132 GCA_965650445.1 uncultured Oxalobacteraceae bacterium
AGGTGCGGTTCAGGTTGCGAATGCTGGCGTCGATCGCGCGCGAAGTCTCGGAGATTTCGTCGCGCCCGTAACGCCGCTGCGGCACGCGCAGGTCGCCCTGGGCCAGTCCGCTGGCGGCCTCGCCGATGGCCTTCACATCCTTGAGCATGGCCGCGCGCACCGCCATCGTGATCCCCAGCGTCAGCGCGATCGACAGCACGATCAGCACCGGCATGAGCACCGCGGCGGCGTTGAAATCGGCGCGCGCATGGTTGGACGCCCGTTCGCTGAGCGCCTGCTCCAGCGCTGCCAGCGCGCTCAGATGGCCCTCGACGACATCGAACGAACGCTCGGCCTTGGACATGGCGTTGGCGCTCATCGAACGGTCCACCGTCGACAGCTCGAGCACGTCGCGCACGTCGCGCAGATACACGCTGAACGCCGCCCTTGCCAGCGCCTGCACGCTCTGTTCGCGCCCTTCATGCGCGATGGCCGCGTCGAGCGCATCGAAGCGCTGCGCGATCGTGGCGTGGCGCTGGGCGATCTCGCGCCGCAGCGCGGCCACGCGCGCCTCGGAAAAGCTGTTGCCCAGCCAGGTCAGGAGCTGATAGATGTTGGCGTGGGCCTGCTCCGCCTCGCCCAGCAGGCTGTTGGCCTGCATGATGCGTGCGGCGCGCTCGTGCACGATGGTCTCGAACGCCTGGTTCTGGCGCACCATGGCGTAATAGGCCGCGCAGGAAGAAAAAATCAGCATCAGCACAACCGCCGCAGGCGCGAGCAGCAGCTTGGGCCCGATCTTCAGACGGTTCAGCATGGCGTCAAGGCCGATAGATGCCGGCTTCCAGCGCCACGTCGCCGGCCCGCAGGACGTAGGTGCTCTTGTTTTCGACCCTGAAGCTCTCCGGGTTGGTGAACTTGTAGTGAACCCAGCCCTTGCCGGCGCCGTTGGCGATGGCCACCATCTCGCGCCGGAACAGTTTGCCGTCGGCATCGGGCACGTCCAGCAGGTTTTTGCCGATCAGCGCGGCGGTCGGGTGGGCGACCGTGATGCCATTCAGGTCGCGCATGGCCAGATACAGCGAGCCCTGGCGGAACATGGGGTCGTTACCGTTGATGCGCTTGGCCATCTCCTCCCTGCCATTTTCCTTCACGAACCGCGCGCCCTTTTCCGCCAGCGCGACCGCGTGCGCGGGCCCCGGCTCGGCCGCCAGCGCGCTCTGCTGCAGCGCCAGACCGATCAGGATGGCGGGAAGGATGGATTTACAATGGCGCATGTCGATGACTCCTTTTCGATAACAAACTGACACTGTGCATGCGGACAGGTATCATGGCGAAGTGACACGATGCAGTCCGCATGTTCCAACGCAATGTTTCCTTTGCGCTGAAGCTAATCTACGCTGGCACATTGGCCGTCCGCTTGCGTAGCATCAAACCGCGCATGTCCCCAATTCATCGCACTTCCGAGGAGACCGAATGAAGCGACCTGTCGTAGCCGCACTGTTGTCGGGGCTGGTATTCCCCGGCGCCGGGCAGCTGTACCTGAAACGCCCCTTGCGCGCCTGCCTGTTCCTGGTTCCGGCGGCGCTGGCCGTGGCCGTTTTTATCAATGACGTGGTGTCGCGTGCAAGCGACATGCTCGACCAGATCAATGCCGGCACGCTACCACTCGACCCGGCCGCGCTCGCGGCACAGCTGGAGCGCCAGGATGGCGGTTCCATGCTGGGCAGCGTCAGCGCCGCCGTCATGATTGCCTGCTGGGTGCTGAGCGTGCTCGATGCCTGGCGCCTGGGCAAGCTCCCCCCGCCTTAAAGTTTCGATAATTAGTTTCCCACGGAAAAATTTGTAGCTTTTCTACCAAAGTGTGTTGCAATTACTCTATACAAGGCGGGCGCAAACTGCGACTATGTTGATATCCGTCAATTATTGACGCGCTTTATTCATGATGTCAGTCAACGTTATCAAATCCACCCTGCCAACCCGCCAGCTCGCCTTGCTGGTGGCCGCCATCGTCGGCCCGTGCGGCGCGCATGCCGAACCGGCGTCCGGGCGCGACCTGACCAGCATCCCGTTCGAGCAATTGCTGGCCATGGAGGTCTACAGCGCCTCCAAGTTTGTGCAGCCGGCCAGGCAGGCCCCCGCCTCGGTCACGGTCATTACCGCCGGCGAGATCCGCGACTTCGGCTGGCGCACCCTGGCCGACGTGGCGCGCAGCGTGCGCGGGCAGTACGTCAGCTACGACCGCAACTACAGCTATCTCGGCGCGCGCGGCTTTCTGCGGCCGGGCGACTACAACACCCGCTTTCTGCTGCAGGTGAACGGCAACCGGATCAACGACGGCGTCTACGACCAGGCCCCGCTCGGCAACGAGTTCCCGCTCGATCTGGAACTGGTCGAGCGCATCGAATTCGTGCCCGGACCGGGTTCGTCGATCTACGGCTCGAACGCATTTTTCGGCGTGATCAACGTGATCACCAAGCAGGGCGCGGACCTGCGCGGCACGCGGGTGGGGCTTGAGGCCGGCGGCGCCGGCTGGCGGCGTGGCAGCGCCAGCGTCGGCTGGGACGACGGGCACGACACCAATTACCTGCTCGCGGCCAGCCGCTACCGCAGCGCCGGCAAAGACCTGTACTACCCGGAATTCGACACGCCGCAGCAGAACCACGGCGTGGCCCAGGGGCTCGATTACGAGCGCGGCACGCGCCTGTTCGCCAGTGCCACGCACGGCGCCTTCAGCGCCAGCGTCATGCATGCCGAACGCACCAAGGGCATCCCGACCGCATCGTTCGGGCAGATATTCAACGATCCGCGTCCCAACACCGTGGACCGCCAGAGCTACCTGAACGCCGCCTGGCATTCCCCGGCCGGCGCCAGCGAAACCGTGACCTTGCGCGGCTTTGCCGGCCACTACGACTCGATCGGCGACTACGTCAGCGCCGATCCGGGCTATATCGTCAACCATGACGGCAGCCGGGCCCGCTGGTGGGGCGCCGAAGTCAATCTGGTGAGCACCCGCTTCAAGGGGCACACCCTGCTGGCCGGCGCCGACATCCAGCGCGACTTCCGCCTGCAGCAATTCGCGTACGACGTCGCGCCGTACCGCCTCTACCTGGACAGCACCGGCCATGGCTACCGCGGCGGCCTGTACTTCCAGGACGACATGGGACTGAGCGAAGCGCTGCGGGTCAGCCTGGGACTGCGCTACGACCATTCCAGCATGATGCGCGGCCTGTTCAGCCCGCGCGCTGCGGTCATCTACAGCGTCACGCCGGACACCACCATCAGGGCGATCCAGGGCTCGGCCTTCCGCGCGCCCAACAGCTACGAAATGTATTACGCCTTTCCCGGCCCCGGTGGACAGCGCACCAATCCCGACCTGCGCCGCGAACACATCGCCTCGAGCGAACTGGCCCTGGTCCAGCGGATCGGCGCCAATGCGCGCCTGACCGTCACGGCCTTTCGCAACAGCGTCAGCGGCCTGATCACGCTGGAACGGGATGCCGATACCGGCATGACCGGCTTCGACAACGCCGCCCGCCTGAAGGCGCGCGGCATGGAAATCGAATACGAACGCAGCTGGGCCAACGGCGCCGCGCTGCGCAGCAGTTTCAGTCACAGCCATGTCGGGCCCGACCCCACCGGCCAGCAGATCAACGCGCCGGCCCGGCTGGCCAAATTCAATCTGGCCGCGCCGCTGCCGCTGGCCGGCCTGCGCGGCGCCATCGAGGCCCAGTATGTCGGGCCGCGCCATACCCAGTACGGGGCCGCCGGCGCGTTCTGGCTGGTCAATGCGAACCTGCTCAGCACGCGCCTGTTCGAAGGCGCCGAAGCCTCGCTGGCAGTGACCAATCTGTTCGGGCGGCGCTACGCCGATCCCGGCTCGGCCGAGCATGTGCAAAGCGCCATCGTCCAGGACGGCCGCCGTCTGCGCGCCAGAGTGGCCTATGGGTTCTGAGCGTGCGCGCCTGCTGTTGTTTGCGCTGGCCTGCCTGTGGCGCGGCGCGGCCATGGCCGCTCCGGTGCCGGAGCACGAATTGAAAGCCGCCTTCGTCTTCAATTTCGCCGTCTTCACCGACTGGCCGCTGGAGGCGCTGGCCGGCGGCGCGCCGCTGTCCCTGTGCGCCAGCGCCGGCACGCCGCTGTTCGGCGCGCTCAG
>CBFGOU010000507.1:0-4130 GCA_965650445.1 uncultured Oxalobacteraceae bacterium
GTCGTTGGTGGGGCCGGCGAGCAGGCTGTCGCACGCCGTTGCCGTGGCGGCCGTGGCGATGGCCAGGGTCACCGCGCTGCTGGACGTGCTCGCGCATACCAGGCGCCGGTGCGCCACCGCCGACTTGCTGGCGTAGCGAAGCGCGCTGATGACCTGGTTGCCGAAGGCCGATGCGGCGGTGGTGTTGTCGCTCATGAGTTTTGGGATGGCGACTGCCGATATTACGCCCATCAGCACGATGACGACGATCAGCTCAACCATCGTGAAGCCGCGCGCGCGTCTCATCGGAACACCTCGCGCATATGGATGATGCGCTTGGTTTCAGGCGAAAACACGCCGAAGGTGGCGCGCGCCGACGGGTCGCTGGAAAATGTCGCCGCACAACTGCCATTGTTCGAGCGCAAATACGCGCGCGCGGCGCCGGTGCTGGCAGGGTGGGCGCCCAGGCAGGCGGTGTCCTTGTTGTCGCTGCCGAGATTGACCGCTACGTCGACCGAACCCGTGCCTGACGCGGGCTTGAGCTTCAGCTTGCCCTGGCCCTTGTTGATGGTGAAGTTTTCCGGCGCATCCATGATCAGTCCGGTGGCTGGCGACAGCGCCACGGCCGTCGCCAGTATCGTCACCGGTGTGAGGTCCTCGGTATTGAGCGCCCACGAGCTGCCGGTCCAGAATTCCGCAGTGACCGGCAGTTCCAGCGTGCCCTTGGCATTGCCGAAGCGATTGTAGATGCGCAGGCGGCCGCTGCGCACGGCGCGCGTGACCTCGGTGTGACCCTTGGAGCTGACGCCATCGCTGTCGGTGGCGCGAAACAGCACGGTGGCCGGTGTGGTCTTGACGTTGGTATAGGTGTACACCGGCACGCCGGAGCTGGCGACGCCGTCCGTGAACGCGCTGGCCGCCAGTGCGGCAGCAGTCGTGGCGCCCGGACCAGGGTTGAGCGTACCGAGAGCCTTGTCCACCACGGAAAACGTGACCGCCTTGGCCAATCCCGTGTTGTTGGAATAGTTCAGGGTCTTGGAGCCATTGCTGTTCTTGGCCGTGACGTTCAGGGCGACCGCTTCGCCTGAGTAATTGATCGTGCGTGCGGCATCGCTGGCGGCCAGGTCGAAGTAGGCCGGCACGAAGGGGCCGTACACGCAGCCGCTGCTGCTGCTGACCTGGCCGAGGGTGCTGCCCATATAGTTCGCCGCCAGGGTGGCGGTCACATTGATGCTGCCCACTTCGGTCCAGGCCATGCCGGGGCTGGACTTGCCGCCGGTGAACTTGGTCGTGGCCGGGGTGAGACCGCCGGGGTCGCCGCCGGGCGTGTTGCACAGCACATGGCTGAGTTGGACCGAGGGGGGCGAGGTCTCCTTGCCGAAATTGGCGGTCTGCACATTCTTGCTGTTGTAGGCAGTGAGCGTGGCGGTGAACACGGCCCCGGCTTTCGGATTTTTGTTCGGCTGGGCCGGGTCGAGCGGGTTGTCGTACACCGTATTGGTAAAGCCAAACCGGCTCGGTCCGGTAACGATCGTGGTCGAGCCTTCCATGGACGGTCCGCTCTGGCTCGCTTTGACATTGACCTTGCCGGTGTCGTCGTAGCTGAAGCGCGTCGTGGCCGTACCGGTGCTGTCGAAGTTCAGGCTGACCGCACCCCCACAGCTGGCGTTGCCGATGCTGACCGCCTGGCTGCCGCTGGCCGGATCGGTATAGCCGCAGTTGAAGGTGACGCTCCTGGTGCCGGTAAACGCCGGTGCGCACGAGGTGGCGCTGTTCGATTCCTTGACCGCCCTGACGGTCAGGTCGGTGCCGCTGCCCGCGACGTGATCGGCGGCGGACAGCACGAAGCCGGCTTTATTGAAGGTGATCTTGCAATCGGTATTGCCGTTGTCGGTATTGAGGCAGCTGTAATTGCCCGACGCGGTCGACAGGGTGCTGACGCCGTCATTGGTAATCGACAACGCCACCTGGTTTTCCCCGTCGGCTTCCATGCTGACGCTTTGATTGGTCGGGGCCAGCACCATGGTCGGCTTGCCGCCGTACAAAGTGCTGCAGCTGGCGTTGGCGCAGGCTTTCACCGTGACGGTGGCGGGCGTGCAGGTCAGGCCGGAGGCGGGATGGCTGATCAGATAATGGTCTGGGCCGGACGTGCCTGTCGCCGGGCAATTGGGGCCGCTCGCAGTATTGACCGCGTTGCCGCTGTTGTTGATGACGCAATCGCAATTGCCTGCGGTGTTGCCCGCGCTGCAGTAGATGCTGCCGGTGACGCGGCCATTCCAGCCCAGGGTGGCGCTGGTGACGGTGGCGTTGCCTTTGATGATGGCGTTCGAACTGTACAGGGTCAAGGTGCCAGCCTTGACCGTGCCGGTGACCAAGTCTTCCGATCCCAGCGAGAGCGAGGACGCGGCGGTGATGTTGCCGGTCACCTTGGATTTCGCCGCATCGAGGGTCACCACCGGGGCGGTAATGTTGCCCACCACGGTGCCTTCCGATGACAGGGTGAATGAAGTCGTCGCGGTAATGTTGCCGGTGATCGACACCGGTGTGCCCGTCGTGATGGTGGTGCCGCTGATGTTGCCGTTGACGTCGGCATTCGATGCCAGCGCCACCGTGCCGGTCGAGGTGAGGTTGCCGTCGATGCTGATCTTCGACCCGCCGCCGATGGTCATCGATGCCGCACTCACGTCGGCGGTAATCTTTTGCTGCTGGTTACCGCAGCTGAACGCGCCGCCGGCCGCCAGCGAACCGCCGGAAATTTGCAGGTTGGACTTTGCGACGTCGGCGATGTTCAGGCTGCCGGTGGTCGTCAGGCGCGCCGTGCCGCTCATCGTGAGCGTCTGGTTGTAGCCCACGGCGATGCTGGAGCCGACGTTGACGGTGTAGCCGCTGGCAATCGTCATGCTGTCGTTCCAGTTCGACAAAGGCAGGCTGGCGCAGGCGTAGGTGGTGCCCGACCGGGTGCAGCCGGCGACCGCGCCGCCGTCGAAGCTGTACGAATCGGCGCGCGCAACTGTCGCGGCGAGCGCAAGCGCCAGTCCGGCAAGTGCACGGCGAAAGCGGCGCGCGGTGGTGATCGTCAACATGCTGGCGATTCTAGCATGTGCTTTACGTCAATAAACCGCGCTGTGCCGCGCTGCCAACAAGGCCTGGGACGCAAATTTTGCCTCTCCAGTAGCGTATTTATTGCCGTTGGGAATGTTTGCGGTGGAAAACTGACGGTTTTCATTGCTCACAGTAAAAATGCGCAGAATCGCGGGTGAATCTTGAATATAATCAAGCCGCTACCGCGCGAACTTCGCGTGTCGCATTTCTTAACACTTGGTCGGCATGAGACTGTTTTCGAAACCAAAAAGGAAGTCCGAGCGTTTGCTTGCCGTTGCCGTTCACGGCGATGGGATTTGTGCCGCCAGTGTGCGGCGCAAGGCGGACGGATTGCCTGAGGTTAAACTGGCCAGCTTCTTCCCGTCCAGCGACCCACGCGGGCAGGAAGTGCTCGACAAGCTGAACAAGGATGTGCACGGCAACCAGTACCACTGCGCGACCTTGCTGACGGGGGGAGAGTACCAGTTGCTGGCAGTCGAAGCGCCGGCCGTGCCCGCCGAGGAACTGAAAACGGCTGTGCGCTGGCGCCTGAAAGACATGCTCGATTTTCCGGTCGACCAGGCCACCATCGACGTGCTGACGATTCCGACCGACAAGGCTCCGGCCGGACGCGCCGGGTCGATTTTCGCCATTGCCGCCCGTAACAGCGTGATCGAAACGCGCCAGAACCTGTTCATCGCCGCCAAGCTGTCGATGGCCATCATCGATATTCCCGAGATGGCCCAGCGAAATATTTCTTCGCTCATGGAGCCGGATGGGCGCGGCATCGCCATGCTGTCCTTCAACGCCGATGGCGGCTTGCTCACGGTGACCTTCAATGGCGAACTGTATCTGTCGGGCCGCATCGACGTGACGCTGGAGCAGCTGCTCGACACGGATCACGACCGCAAGCACGTCTGCTACGACAAGATCACGCTCGAGCTGCAGCGCTCGCTCGACCATTTCGAGCGCCAGTACAGCTTCATTACGATCGCCAAGCTGGTGCTGGCGACGACCGGTGCCAGCGGGCTGGACGAATATCTGTCGAGCAATCTGTACACAAAGGTGGA
>CBFGOU010000508.1:0-4124 GCA_965650445.1 uncultured Oxalobacteraceae bacterium
TTCTTCCAGCGATACCTGCGGCTGCCAGCCCAGCAGGCGCTGGGCCTTGCCGATGTCTGCCACGAACACCCGCTGGTCGCTCTCGCGTGCCGGCAGGCGCTGGTAATCAAGCTTGACGTCCAATATGCGCTCCAGCAGCGCGAACAGCTCCAGCAGCGAAGCGCTGTTGGCAATGCCCCCGCCGATATTGAATACCTGTCCCTGCGCCTGCCCGATATTGGCCAGCGCCGCGCGGTACAGGCGCTTCATGTCGTCGCCATGCAGCACGTCGCGCACCTGCTTGCCGCTGCCCGAGATGGTGAACGGCGCCACCGCGGTGCCGCGCCTGGCCTCCACTGCTTTCTGGCAGAACCAGCCGACCCAGCCCTGGTCGTAGGTGGCGAACTGGCGCCCGCCATACATCGACGAATGCCGGAACACCACCGTCTTGAGCTTGAAGATGCGCGCGTAGTCCAGCATGTACTGGTCGGCCGCGCCCTTGGAGCAGCCATAGGGCGAATGAAATTCCAGGTGGGTCGCTTCGTCGAAGCCGTTGGGGCGCTCATTGCACAGGTAGCGCGTGGGCGATTCGCTGTAGCTGAACTGCTCCAGGTCGCCGTACACCTTGTTGGTCGACGAGTACACCAGCACCGCCTGCGGCGCATGCAGGCGCACCGCTTCGAGCAGGTTGTGGGTGCCCATCGCATTGACTTCGAAATCCATGCGCGGGTTGGCGATCGAGGTCGTCATGGCCACTTGCCCGGCCAGGTGAAACACCGCATCGGGCTGGAAGGCCGACACGGCACGCGCGATGTCGTTGGCGTTGCGGATGTCGCCATGCTCGAAGGCGAAGCTGCCCTGCCCCTGCAGCCAGGCCAGATTGTCGCGCGAGCCGTTGCGGTACAGATTATCGAACACCATCAGCTCGTCGCCGCGTTCAAGGGCGTCGGCCGCCAGGTTACTGCCGAGGAAGCCGCAGCCTCCGGTAATCAATAGCTTCATGTTCGTTCTCGATCAATAGTGTCTTGCAGGCCGGAGCCGATATCGTGGCGGCAGCGCCAGCCGAGCGCCTGCAGCGCGCGCGGATCGGCCACCGAGCGCATTGGTTCGCCCGGGCGGTACGGCAGCGCGCCGAAGCGCAGCCGGGTGATTGAGCCGGTCAGCCGGTGCGCCGTTTCGACGAAGGCGCGCACCGTGCCGGCCTGCCCGGTGCCGACGTCGAACTCGCGTGCCGGCCCGGTGGCGCCGCGTTCGAGCAGCAGCAAAAACGCCGCCACCACGTCGTCGACATGGATGAAGTCGCGCAGCTGTTCGCCTTCGGTCAGGGCCAGTTCGGGCACATTCTCCAGACAGCTGCGCAGCACGTGGGTAGTGAATTTGGCACGGTCGTCGCCCGGCCCGTAAAAGTGTTCCAGGCGTGCGTTGACGAATGCGATCGGGTGGCGCGCCGCCAGATGCTCTCCCCAGGCCAGAAACTGGTGCTTGGACAGCGCATAGGCATTGAGCGTGGGCGCCAGCACGGTGCCGGCATTGAGGAACAAGGGCACGCCGCGCCGGACGGCGGCTTCCAGCACGCGCAAGGGAAAGGCGGTGTTGGCTTCGAACAGCGCGCTCGCCGTTTCGCCTTGCCGTCCATAGCTGGTGGCAGCGTGGATCACGGCATCGACGCCGCCGAAGGCCTGCTCCACGCCGTCCTCGGCATCGAACAGCGCCAGGTCCAGATCCGCGAGCCGGTGCAGCGGGGAGCTGCGCCGCTTGAGCGCCACGACCCGGTAGCCGGCGGCAATCAGCGCGCGCGCCAGATGGCTGCCGAGAAAGCCGGTCGCGCCGGTCAGCAGGACGGTTGTGGCCATCAACCCGCTTTCGGTGGGAACTCGTCGGTGCGCATATACCAGTGATACGCGAAATAATCGCAGTCCGCCGCCAGCCCTTGGCGGAAGTCGCCCATGTCGAGGTAATCCGGCTCGCGCGTGAGGATGTCGACTCCCTTCAGGCGCAGGAAGTTGAAATAGGTTTCGTATTCAGCCGCGCCCGAATACAGGCGCTGCTGCGGATCGACCTTGGTCAGGAAGGCCTGCCAGAACTCCATGCCGTTCTGCTGCCTGACGTCCCAGAACAGGTCTTGCAGCACGCGCCGGTTGAATACCGAGTGGTGCGAAATGGCCGACCGTCCGTCGAAGCAGCGCAGCTGCGGCAGCATGCGCGCCATGTGCTGGAAATACGGCTGGTGCGGGGTTTCGTGGCCGTAGGTGTAGACCGGTTTGCCGTCGCGGAAAAACGCCATTTCGCGGTTGAAGAACACGTCGGTGCACATGGTGACGTAGTTATCCAGCACGAAAGGCTGCGCCTGCGGCAGGTACAGCTGCTTGAGCTGCTGGTAG
Organism: uncultured Oxalobacteraceae bacterium; assembly: GCA_965650445.1. Lineage (GTDB taxonomy): Bacteria > Pseudomonadota > Gammaproteobacteria > Burkholderiales > Burkholderiaceae_D > Telluria_A. Next base: position 2,361 of record CBFGOU010000508.1, read on the forward strand.
TACCAGCCGAAGCGGTCGTGCTGCAGGCCGAACGCTTCCATCCCCTGCGCGCGCGAAAACGGATAGGCCGACTCGGGCACGTAGGTGGCGCGGATCGGCAACTGCTCGGTGGCGCAGTAAAAAATCTCGCGCACGCCCTTGAGCATGCGGTATTTGTTGGCCACGCTCTCGGCGGCGATGCTGTAGTCGCTCGGGCCGATCGGCATGAAGATGTCGTGCCACGCGGTCTTCGAGGCGTACACCGCCATGTTGGCGTCGGTCTGGATGAAGCGCGTGTTGGTGTCCGCCACGTTGAGGTGGTAAGGCACGTCGGCCACCACGATGTAGCGGAACTTGTAGTGCTGCAGCAGCACCGCCAGCTGCGAGAAGGCGACCCGGTCGATCAGGATCAGGTCCAGGCACACTTCCCCGGGCGGCGTCGCATTGAGTTCGGCGATGTCGCGCACAAAACTCTGGATCTTCGCGTTGGGGAATGCGCCGGCCAGTTCGGCGTCCATGTCGGCGGCTTCCTGCTGCGCGATGTAGAGCACGCGGCGGAACTGGTACAGGCTGGTTTCCCCGGCGGCCTGCAAGGCGTGGACAAGGCGGTCTATCATGGTCGTCTCCCTGGCTTAGAAGCCGATGCCGAAATATTCTTCGAGTTTGGTCGCCACGAAATCGAGCATTTCCTCGGTCAGGCCGGGGAACACGCCGATCCAGAAGGTGTCGTTCATGACGCGGTCGGTGTTGACCAGCTCACCGGACACGCGGTAATTGCGCCCCACCATGTACGGCTGGCGCGTCAGGTTCCCGGCAAACAGCAGGCGGGTGCCGATCTTGTGCTGGTCCAGATAGGTCAGCAGGTCGACCCGGCCGGTGTTCGCCTCCGGCTTGAGCGTGAGCGGAAAGCCGAACCAGGACGGGTCCGCATCCGGCGTGGCTTCCGGCAGGATCAGGAATTGCTCGCACGAGCGCAGGCGGTTCTTCAGGTAGGCGAAATTGCGCTTGCGCGCCTCCACGAAGCCGTCCGCGCGGTCCAGCTGCGCCAGACCGCAGGCGGCCTGCATGTCGGTGATCTTCAGGTTGTAGCCCAGGTGCGAGTAGGTGTACTTGTGGTCGTACCCTTGCGGCAGGGTGCCCAGCTTCCAGCAGAAGCGCTTGCCGCAGGTATTGTCCTTGCCCGGTGGGCAGTAGCAGTCGCGGCCCCAGTCGCGGAAGGACTCGGCGATGGCTTTCAGTTCGGCGTGGCGGGTGAACACGGCGCCGCCCTCGCCCATGGTGATGTGGTGGGCCGGGTAAAAGCTCAAGGTGCCGATGTCGCCGAAGGTGCCGACCTTGCGGCCCTGGTAGGTCGAGCCGAGCGCATCGCAGCAATCCTCGATCAGCCACAGCTTGTGCTTCTTGCACAGCGCGGTGATGACGTCCAGGTTGAACGGATTGCCCAGCGTGTGCGCCAGCATGATGGCGCGGGTCTTGCCGGTGATGGCCGCCTCGATCTTGCTGGCGTCGATATTGTAGGTGCCCAGCTCGACGTCGACGAACACCGGCACCGCGCCGTACTGGATGATCGGGTTGACGGTGGTCGGAAAGCCTGCGGCCACGCCGATCACTTCGTCGCCGGGCTGGATCGCGCGTGCGCCCAGCTTGGGCGAGGTGAGCGTCATGAACGCCACCAGGTTGGCCGAGGAACCGGAGTTCACCGTGATCAGATGGTCCACGCCGATGTATTTGGCCAGCCGGGCTTCGAACTGGTCGTTGAAGCGCCCGGTGGTGAGCCAGGCGTCG
>CBFGOU010000509.1:0-4122 GCA_965650445.1 uncultured Oxalobacteraceae bacterium
GATAAGCTGCCGCCACGATCCAGCCGGTCGACTCCAGCCGGCGCGACGACACCAGTTCCTCGCGCCCGCCAGCCCCGCGCGCCCGCACGGTCGCCGCTTCGCCCGACAGCGCGTGGCGCAAGGCCGGGCTGTCGCCCATGGCTTCATCGGCCTGCTGCAGCAAACGGCGCTGGTCGGGATGCGCAATGAAGCTGCCGTCGCCGCTCATCAGATAGTAGTCGCTGGCCTGGTCCGCACGGCTGTGCGCCAGATCCTTCAAAAAGCCGTCGCCGTCCAGCTCGATCAAACCGATCAGCAGAAAAGCGATGCGGCCGTCGCCGGCACGGATCGGCGCCGTCATCGCCACCAGCGGCACCGGTGTCACCCTGCCGCGCACGGGACGCGAAATCACCGGCGCGCCGGTGCGCATGGTCTCGATGAAGTGTTCGCGGTGCGACAGATTAACGCGCCCGCGCGCCTCGGGGTTGTTCAGATTGGCGATCAGGTCGCCGCGCGCGTCGACCATCGACATATTCGAAAACAGGCCATCGAGCGCGTGGTATTGCTCCAGGCGCGCCTGGAAGGCGCCGGGATGCTGCGTGTCCTTGGATAAATCGCTAGCCAGACGCAACAGGGCTTGCTGGCGCAGCAGGATGTTGCGGTCGAGATCACCCGCGATCTGACTGATCAGTGTGGCTTCGCGCGCGCGGATGACATCGTCGATGGCGCGCTGGGCGATCATCACGGCGGCACTGGTGAGCACAACGGCAACCAGCAGCACCAGTGCGCCAGCGGCCAGCGCGAAGCGGACTTTGAGTGACAGCGATCCAGGAAAAAGGCGAAGGTCCATAGCGTGTGGGCGATTGACGGTACGGGTCGAATCGGCAGGGGCATGGGCCGGACGGGTGCAACCTGGTTGCGCGCAGGATCAGGGCGCGCGCCAATAACCGCAAGTATACAATAGTTTCCGCAAAAACAGTTTCAATAAGCCTTCCCTGTGGCGAATGCAACGATATCGCTGTTGACGGAGTGGCATTGGTCCGCCGATTTGAGCACCCGCAATTGCGAACCTGGCAACAGACGCTGTACCGCCAGCGCCGATGCGAGAGGGTGGGCCGGGTCGTCTTCCCAGGCCACGATCAGGGCCGGGATATGGGCGATCGCCGCCAGGCTCCCGGGCGGCGGCAGGTCGCTGCCGGCGGCGCCCGCGTACAGCGTGGCCAGGTCGGCCATGGCGGCGCCATCGCGCGGCGCCAGCTTGTGAGCGCGGGTTGCGGTGCCGGCATGCAGGCGCGCGCGCAGCGCCGGATCGGCCGCGGCGATGCGCGCGTAGAGCCGGGCCGGCGCACGCCGCCGCTCCCACACCGCCGGCAGTCCCATCAGCACGAGCCGGGATACCGCCTCGGGCCGGGCGAGCGCCGCGCACAGCGCCGTGGCCGCGCCCATCGACACTCCGCCCGCGCACCACTGGCGCAGTTCCAGCGCCTGGGCCAGGGCCAGCATGTCCTGCGCCAGGCTGGCCCAGCCCGCATCGCTGGCCGTGGCGCAGGCGCCGCTGCGGCCGTGGCCGCGCGCATCGTAACGCAGCAGGCGGCAGCCCGCGCTGGCGGCCCACAGGCCATCCTCGGCTGCGACGCTCGACAGCATCGCGTGCGCCCACAGCAGGGCCGGGCCGCTGCCGGCATCAGCGACATGCAGCCGCGCGCCACGCACCATCATCTCAAGATCGGTCATGCGCGCACTCTAACATGCGAGAGCGCCCGATTGTGCGGCATCGAACGGCGCCGAAAACGCAGGGAGAGTAGACTCGGCGGACCATGAAAAGAGACGACGCTCCCACCGCCATTGTCGGGCCGGACACCGATGCTCCGCAGGCCGCGCGGGCGGCCGGCTTGCGCTATGTGAGCGACAGCATGGCCGGCATCCGGCGCCAGGGCGCAGCTGGTCGATTCGCGTATGTCGACAGCGCCGGCAGGCAGCTCGACGACGAAGCCACGCTGGCACGCATCCGCGCGCTGGCCATTCCGCCCGCATGGACCGAGGTCTGGATCTGCAAGCACGCCAACGGCCACCTGCAGGCCACCGGGCGCGACGCCAAGGGCCGCAAGCAATACCGCTATCACGCGCGCTGGCGCAGCCTGCGCGACGAAGTCAAATACGAACGCATGATCAGCTTCGGCCAGGCGCTGCCGCTGATACGCCGGCGCGTCGACGCCGACCTGCGGCGCCCCGGCCTGCCGCGCGAAAAGGTGCTGGCAACCATCGTCTACCTGCTCGAAGCGACCATGATGCGGATTGGGAACGAGGAATACGCACGCGCCAACAAGTCCTTCGGCCTGACCACGCTGCGCAGCCGCCACGTGCACATCGACGGCAGCGAGGTGCAGTTCCGCTTCCGCGGCAAAAGCGGCGTCAATCACGCCGTCACGGTCGACGACAGGCGCCTGGCGCGCATCATCCAGCGCATCCGCGACCTGCCCGGCCAGGAGCTGTTCCACTACATCGACGACGCCGGCGAAGCCCACAACGTCGGCTCGGCCGACGTCAACGACTACCTGCGCGAGATCACCGGCGAAGACTACACCGCCAAGGACTTCCGCACCTGGTCCGGCACCGTGCTGGCCGCGCTCGCGCTGCAGGAATTCGAAAAATTCGACTCGGAAGCGCAGGCCAAAAAAAACATCGTGCGCGCCATTGAACACGTGGCCGAAAAGCTCGGCAACACGCCCTCCATCTGCCGCAAATGCTATGTGCACCCGGCCGTTCTCGACGCCTACCTGGACGGCACCGTGGTCGAAGCCCTGCGCGAGCGTACCCGCCGGGAACTGGTCGAAGACCTGCACGCGCTGCAGCCCGAAGAAGCGGCCGTGGTAGCCCTGCTGCAGGAGCGCCTGCAACGCCAGCCGCTGAGCGGTATTGACGCGCACCGCTCAAAACGCCTGTGATACGCTCATTCCGGTGATTATCTGCGGCGCGCGGCACGGCGCCGATTGACATCATGCGCATGCGATTCGATACTCGAAAACGCATTCCAACGACTCCGTCCCATTTTGAACTGACGATACCACCATGACCTTGAACACTTCCCTGCGCCTGCTGTGCGCCGCCTCGATGGTCGCTGCCGCCGGAGCGCACGCCGCCGAACGTCTTGACATCACCGTCAGCAATCCGCTGCCGCAGGCGCGTCCCGCCGAGACCATCGCCATTGCCTGGGCCGACGTCAACCGCGCCCTGTCCGGCGCGCTGCTGCAGCACATCGTCGTCAAGGACGCCGCCGGCAAGGTACTGCCCTACCAGGTCACCAATATCGCGCCCCAGGCCAAGGACCCGGAAGGCAAAGGCATCGCCTACGGCGAACTGATTTTCCAGCACGATTTCAAGGCTGGCGAAAAGAGCGCCAGGTTCACCGTCGAAAAGACCGAGGCGATGGCGCCGGTATTCCCCACCAAGGTATTTGCCCGCTACGTGCCCGAACGCCTGGACGACTTCGCATGGGAAAACGACAAGGTCGGGCACCGCACCTACGGCCAGGCCCTGGGCGCGCCGGCACCGGCGGGCTCGGACAAGGAGGTGCTCGAGACCAGCGGCGTCGACATCTGGTTCAAGCGCGTGCCCTACCCCATCGTCGACCGCTGGTACAACAAGGGCCACGACCACTATCACCACGACGAGGGTGAAGGCATGGACATGTACAACGTCGGCAAGAGCCGCGGCGCCGGCGGCACCGGCATCTGGGACGGCAAGACGCTCTACACCGGCCGTAATTACAGCACCTGGAAAGTGCTGGCCAACGGCCCGGTGCGCGCGATTTTCGAGCTGGCCTACGACGCCTGGGATGCCAACGGCGTCAAGGTCTCCGAAGTCAAGCGCTTCACCGTCGACGCCGGCCACTACCTCGACCAGATCGACAGCACCTTCACCTTCGCCGGCCCCAAGGAACTCACCGTCGCCGTGGGCCTGAACAAGACCCCGACCGACAAAGGCCAGGAACCGAAGATCGCACTGACCGAGAACCCGGACGATCGATCGCTGACCCAGTGGGTCACGCAAAAGAGCAACGGCGCCTTCGGCACCGCCATCGTGCTGCCCTCGGCCGCCAAGCCGGCCTTCGCCGCCGACGACAAAAACCAGCTGATCCTGGCC
>CBFGOU010000510.1:0-4122 GCA_965650445.1 uncultured Oxalobacteraceae bacterium
CACCATGAGCGAGCTGGGCGGATTCGACGCCAGCGTGCGCGCCATGAACCGGCTCGGCGACCCGCAAATATCGCCGATCGCCAAGCTGCTGCAGGCGATCGACCGCGAAACCTCCTGGGATAACCCGGGCACGGCCCGCACCACAATGGCCAAGGTGGAGAAGGGCGCGTTCGCCTGGTTCAAGGAAAGCGTGCTGCGGCGCGCGCCCACCGAGGCGCGCCAGGTAGTGGAGCTGAGCCAGCCTGAGCCGGGCGCGGCAACGCCGCAGATGGGGCCGATCGGACGCGAGTTTTCCGGCGTGGCTCGCCTGGTGGGCAAGCACGAGAAGGATAACTCGCTGCTGAGCGGCTACCTGGACAGCCTGGCGCGCGTGCGCTCCCGCCTCAACCAGCTGAAAAACCAGGGCGACCCCGGCCCGGGCGCCAAGCAATTCATGCAGCAGACCCTGGAAGGCGGCGGTTCCGAGCTGGCCGACGCGCTTAAATATGTCGACGAGCAAATGTTGACCGGCATGACCGATACCCAGAAACTGGCCCTGCGGCCATTGCTGGTGCGCCCGCTGATGCAAACCTTCGCCGTCATCGTCCAGCCCAGCGAAACGGAGATTAATAAAACCTGGCAAGTGCAGGTACTGGAACCGTTCCAGAAGAGCCTTGCAAGCAAGTATCCGTTCGATGCCGCATCGCGCGTCGAAGCCACTCCCGCCGAGATCGGCATGGTTTTTGGTCCCGAGGGACAGATCGCCAAGTTCGTCAACGGCTCCATGGGGCCGCTGGTGGTACGGCGCGGCGATGTGCTGGCGGCACGCACCTGGGCCGACATGGGCATTGTCCTGGTGCCATCGGCCGTAGCTGGCTTTCCCGGCTGGATCGCCCCCCTGATCAACAACGGCGTCGCGTCCACGACTGCGAGCGGTCCGCAGACCGTGTTTCAGCTGCAAGCGACGCCCGCGCCCGGCACCCTGGAATACACGATTGAGATCGACGGCCAGCAACTACGCTATCGCAACACCCCGCCGGCCTGGACCAATATGGTGCACCCCAGCCCCAACGGCGTGGCTGGAGCCAAGATTGTCGCCACGACCTTTGACGGCCGTACCGTGGAGTTGGTCAACGAGGCAGGCCAGTTTGGCTTGAAGCGCATGCTCGATGCGGCCCAGCGCAAGCGCAAGGACGGCGGCGTGTTCGAGCTGCGCTGGAGCAGCGGCAACGTCACCGTCGCTGTCGACCTGAAGATCATCAGCAGTGCCGATATCGATCCGCACCCGCACCCGCAGGCGCGCGGCTTCCTCGGCTTGCGCTTGCCTGAAACCATCGTCGGCCGGCCCGCCGCGCCTGCGCTAGCGATGGCGAACGCGGGCGGTGCCCAATGATGCGCGTCGATTCCACCGCCCGCATCGGCTACTTCGGCAAACTGCCTGGTCGCAGCGACTTCATCAAGGCAGCGCAGGACATTCCGCTGATGGGCGTGCTGGATGGCTGGCTGGCCCAAGTCATGGCCGCCTTGCCCGAGGATGCCCGCTGGAAGCTCAACTACGATGCGCTTGCGCCCGTGCATTTCGTCTTCGTCGGCCCGCGCCGCCGTCACGCCATCGCCGGACACATCATGGGCAGCCGCGACCAGTCGGGCCGGCGCTTTCCATTTCTCATGATGCGCACCCTCGAGCTGGCCGATCCCGCCACGTTCGCCGCCCGCTGTCCCATTGTGCTCGAAGCCTTGTGGAACAGCATGGGGCGCCTGGGCCGCGAGGTGATGGGGGCCACCGATCCGGCGTTGGCCTTTAGTTTGCAAGGCGTGGGCGAGGAAGAGGTGGAGGTGGACGAACTGGCTGGCGCCGCCCTGGCCAGCTTCCTGGCCACCGGCACGGTCGGCGCGCTCTCAAGCATGCTCGACCAACGCAATGTGCGCCAATTGGTGCTGGCGCTGGGGCTGCTGCTGCAACCGGTCTTGCATGCCGGCGTTACCGATCTCGGCAAGAGCCTGGTGCTGCCCTTGCCTGACAATCCCTTCGCCCGTCATGTCGTGGCCGCATTCTGGCTGGAACTGATCGTGCCCTTTCTCGGCAATGCCGACGCCGAACTGGGCCTGTTCATTGCCACGCTCGAACTGCGTCCGGTGCTGGTGGTGGGCTTTCGCGGCGCGTCCGCGCCAACCTTGCGCGCCATCATCGACCCGGCCTTCGGCGCCGAGCAGCAAGTCGCATTTTCCGACACCGACTGGGTCGACGAGCAGGTCGGCGTCGACGTCGACATCCGCGCCCTCGCCAGCTACCTGGACCAGCCGCAGCTGCCGCTGAAAATGGCGCGTGAATTATTCCTGCAAACTTTTATTGGAGGTGGACCATGAAGCGCATCTGTGTGCTGGCGGCCGTGCTGGCGGCCGCCAACGTGTCGGCCACCGTCGACCCGAACGCTGCGGTGGTGGTCAGCGGCACCGTGGCCGACGAGGCCAGCAAGGCCGGCCTGCTGGGCAAGCTGCGCGAGCTCTACGGTGCGACCCGGGTGGTCGATCAATTGGCGGTCGGTACGGTATCGAGTCCGGCCAATTGGGATGACTACGTGCAGAAGCTGCTGGGGCCGAATTTAAAACTCATCAGCGGCGGCCAGTTGAAGATCGATGGCAACAGCATTAGCGTGCGTGGCGAGGTCGGCAGCGAAGCGCAGCGGCAACAAATCGCCGCCGACTTTGCCGCCAGCCTCAATCCGACCTATACCGTCAACAACGGCTTGCGGGTCGCGCAATCGGAGCAGAAGGCACTCGACGATACCCTGGCCAACCGCCTGATCGAATTCGAATCTGGCCGGGCGACACTGACCGATTCCGGCAAGCTCATTCTCGACCAGATGAGCCTGGTCATGCTGCGTTTGAAAGACAAGAAGGTCGACGTGATCGGGCATACCGACAACGCCGGCTCGCGCGCCAGCAATGTACCGCTGAGCCAGGCGCGCGCCGAGGCGGTCAGAACGTATCTTGCCTCCAAAGGCGTCAAGCCGGAACTGGTCAATGTCTCGGGGGAGGGGCCGGACCGGCCGGTGGCCGACAACCGCACGCCGGAAGGGCGGGCGCGCAACCGGCGCATTGAGTTCAAGGTGGTGCAGTAAGCATCGTCGTCCTCGCGCAACGCGGGGACCCATGCTGAATCTGCAGCGCCGTTCTGCTGCAGTCGTATGGGCCCCCGAGTGCGCGAGCGCGACCTTATCAGGGCAGGGTGATGGTCACGCTGGCCGCGCGCGGCGGCAGTTTGACCAGGTCATTGTAGGCAGCCAGCGACTGCCCGGTGTGATGGCTGAGACTAGCCCGGAACCCGATGTACGCCCCCAGGACACACACACCGAACACGCAGGTCAGGGCCCACAGCGACATGTCGCTGCGCAGCCGGTTGGCGATCTGGTCCGGACGTTCCACATGCGGCGCGAAGCCGCGATTTTTGCCGCGCATGCGTGCAATCTCGTCGCCCAGACGGGCGCACAGATAGTTGAGCTTATCTTCGCCGTCGAGCACATAGCGGCCTTGAAATCCCATCAATAGACAGAGATGGAATACTTCCAGCGCCTGCAAATGCTTGCTGCCGCGCGCCCGCAATTCTTCCAGACGGTGGAAGAAATGCTCCCCGGCCAGCTGGTCGCCGAACAGGCGCAATTGCAGGGGCCGGGTTTCCCACACCTCGCGCACGGCGTAGGGCGAGCGCAGAATGATTTCATCGACCGCCGCGCAGTATGCGTACCTGGCGTGCTGCACATCGTCAGGTTCGACGCCGAGCTGGCGCGCGCCGCGATCCACATCGGCGAGAAACTGCGTCATATTGTTGATGAACGCCGTCTGGTCGTGTGGTCCGGAGCCGTTTTTCAGCAGGAACAAAGCGTAAAAGCCTTCGTACATCAGATCGACCAGGCTGCGCGGGCCGGGTGGACGGGGTGGGGCCTTAGGGTCGCGGCGGTCAACATTGGGGTACATAAATCCTCCAGGTAAAAACTCAGGGGCAGCGTGGCGCCGGCGCACCGGCCAGGCTGAGCGCGCATGCATGGGCGGCGATCTGCACGCCGTTTTTTTCGGCGTCGGCCGCAGGCAGACTCAGGCGCCAGCCTTGCACGCCAGGGTGGTGAAACAGGCCGACCACGCCGA
>CBFGOU010000511.1:0-4116 GCA_965650445.1 uncultured Oxalobacteraceae bacterium
CCTGCAGCTTGAGCGCCACGCCGGTCAGCGTTTGCACGGCGTTGCCGGCGGCCTCGCAGCCGACCGCGTCGATGCACACGTCGGCGCCCAGCCAGTCGGTCATTTTCTTGATGTGCAGGGCCATGTCGTCGACCTCGCGGAAGTTGATGACCTCGCACTGCGCGTAGCGCTTGACGAATTCCAGCCGGTACTCGACATGGTCGACCACGATCACCCGGCCGGCACCCATCAGCCAGGCCGACTTGGCGGCGAAGATGCCGACCGGGCCGGCGCCGAACACGACCACGGTGTCGCCCTCGGCGATGTCGCCCATTTCGGCGGCCTGATAGCCGGTCGGCAGGGCGTCGGTCAGCAGCACCGCGTCGTCTTCGTGCAGGTCGGCCGGGATGATGGTGGGCCCGACATCGGCCAGGGGCACGCGCACCAGCTCGGCCTGGCCGCCGTCGTAGCCGCCGGCCGTGTGCGAGTAGCCGTAGATGGCGCCCACGGCGCTGGCTTCCGGATTGGTGTTGTGGCAGTTGCCGTAAAGCTCGCGGTCGCAAAAGAAGCAGGAGCCGCAGAAGATATTGAACGGCACCAGCACGCGGTCGCCTGCCTTGAGCTTGCGAACCGCCTCGCCGACCGCTTCGACCACGCCGACGAATTCGTGCCCGAAGGTGGTGCCCACACGCGTGTCGGGCACCAGGCCGTGGTACAGGTGCAGGTCGGAACCGCAAATGCACGACCGCGTCACGCGCACGATGGCGTCGCCCGGATGCTCGATTTGCGGGTCGGGTTTGTGCGCCGCGCGTACGCGAAATGGCCCACGGTAATCCATTGCCAGCATATATCCCCCTTCTTGGTTTTTGTCTTTCTAAGCTAATGCAAACACAAGGAGAAAGTCGATAGGCGCACGGAAAGGACGGCCATATTTCTCCACTATTTAATCCATTTGGAAAGGTATTGGAAGTGGGTAATTGTCTATAAAAAAGTGTTTCAGCACGGTGAGAAATACTCCTACACATGCCTGCTAGTAAGTCTGATGCTGGGGGCGCTGTGGCTGGCTACCATAGGCTTCGGTGTAACCCATCCGGGATGCGTTTTTGATTTTCAACATTCACCATGGAGGAGAGCGATATGGCGACCAATCAAGGCGGAAATAAGGGCGGCGGCGGGCGCAAACAGAGCCATGTGCACGGCACGGATAAACAGTCCAGCCAGGGCAGCAAGCAGTCCGGCACCGGCAACCGCGGGTTCGCATCGATGGACCCGGATCGGCAACGGGAGATCGCTTCCCAGGGCGGACGCGCCGCTCACGCTTCCGGCAATGCCCACGAATTCACCTCCGAAGAAGCGCGTGAAGCGGGCCGCCAGAGCCACAAGAACGACGGCAACCGCCAGCACGATGCGGAGGGCGGCAACAAAGGCACGGGCGGTGGGGCGCGCTAGGCGCCGTTGGTCTGACCGAATCCTGCAGGAACGAGAGGCCCCGGTCCTTGCGTCGAAGGCATATTTTTATGCCAGCAATGGCTTGCGCCCCGCATCGATGCAGGAAATGTTGCATCGCATAATTCAAACATTGTGAAATTTAGCAAAATGCTACGATTCCATCCAATGGCTTTCCCTAGAACTGTATCCGACACGCGAAATAGCAAACTTTCCTATGAACAGGCCTTCCTTGACCCAGCCCGACCATCGCCCGACCTGGCGCTTGCGTGTACCTGCGGGTGGGCGGATTTTACAATTGGCGCTTTTTGGCATGGGTGCGCCGGCATCCCGGCCGGCACCGCGGAGGTGCGATGAGCGGCGCTGAACATTTTTTTCGTGGCCGTCCATTTATCCAGGCTTCGGCCCCCGGCCGGGTCAACCTGCTGGGCGAACACACCGACTACAACGACGGCTACGTGCTGCCGGTGGCCACCCCGATGCGCACCACGGTGGCGCTGGCGCCAGGCGCCGGCGACGCCCACCGCTTCATGTCGGCCGACCTGGACGAGCAGGTGACGCTGGCGCGCGGGGCCCAGCCGGTGGCCGGCTTCGGGCGCTACATCTACGGCTGCTTCAAGGTGCTCGAGCAGCACGGCGTGGCCGTGCCGCCGCTGGACGTGTATGTGCAATCCGATCTGCCGATCGGCGTGGGCCTGTCGTCCAGCGCCGCGCTCGAAGTGGCCACCTTGCGCGCCGTGCGCCAGATGCTCGGCCTGGACCTGGACGACGTGGCGCTGGCGCGTGCGGCGCAGAAAGCCGAAGTCATGTATGCCGGCGTTCACTGCGGCATCATGGACCAGATGGCCGCCAGCCTGTGCGACGACGCCCATATGCTGTTTCTCGATACGCGCACCCTGGCCGGCGAAGTCTTGCCGCTGCCCGCGGGCGCCGAGCTGATCGTGATCGACAGCGGCGTCACCCGCAGGCTCGCCGCCAGCAAGTACAACGAGCGCCGCTCCGAGTGCGGCACCGCCTCCCGCGCGCTCGGCGTGGCGGCACTGCGCGAGGTGACCGACCTGGCCCGGATCGACAGGGTCGATCCGCCATTTCGTTTCCGCGCGCGCCACGTGGTCAGCGAAAACCAGCGCGTGCTGGCCGCCGCCGCCGGCGTATCGGCCGAGACCCTCGGCGAACTGATGAACGCATCGCATGCCAGCCTGCGCGACGACTATGAAGTGTCGACCGCCGAGCTCGACGAACTGACCGACCTGCTGCGCCGCCAACCCGGCGTGTACGGCGCGCGCCTGACCGGCGCCGGCTTCGGCGGCGCCTGCGTGGCGCTGTGCCGCAGCGGCGAGGGCGGCGCCATCGGTCAGGCCGTCACCACAGCTTACAACTTGCGCGGGCGCCACGGCCGTCTGCTGATACCCGCGCCCAACCAGCCAGGAGGAGCGATTTAATGAATGACTTCGAATATCCGCGGCCTCAGCTAGAACGCGACAATTGGACCTCGCTCAACGGCCAATGGGATTTTGCCTTTGACGACGGCTTGCATCACAAGCACCCGACCGATCCGATCGAATGGACCCATCAGATCACCGTGCCGTTCGCGCCCGAAGCGCCGGCCAGCGGCATCGGCGACGAGGGTTTCCACCCGGCGGTGTGGTACCGCCGCCAGTTCGATGCGCCCGCCGGAGACGGCTGCGTGATCCTGCATTTCGGCGCCGTCGACTACCAGGCGAAGGTGTGGGTCAACGACCAGCTGGTGGCCCAGCACGAGGGCGGCCACACGCCGTTCTCGTGCGACATCAGCGGCGCGCTGCGCTCGCACGGCCCGCAAGTGGTGGTGGTGCACGTGGTCGACGATCCGCTCGACCTGGCCAAGCCGCGCGGCAAACAGGACTGGCTGCTGGAACCGCACTCGATCTGGTATCCGCGCACCACCGGCATCTGGCAGACGGTATGGCTGGAACGCGTCTCGGCCACCCGCATCGAGCGGCTGCGCTGGACCCCGATTTTCGACGGTTACGAAATCGGCTGCGAGATTTTCGCGGTCGGCGAGATCACCGAGGACCTGTTCGTCGAAGTCAAGCTGTGGCATGGCGAAAACCTGCTGTCGGACGATTATTACAAGCTGGTGGGCCACGAAGCGAACCGCAAGATTGCCCTGTCCGATCCGGGCATCGACGATTCGCGCAACGAACTGCTGTGGAGCCCGGAACGGCCGACCCTGCTGCGCGCCGAGCTGACCCTGCGCCACAACGGCCAGGTGCTCGACCGCATCAAGTCGTACACGGCGCTGCGTTCGGTGGCCATCACGCGCGACCGCTTCATGCTCAATGGACGCCCGTATCCGCTGCGGCTGGTGCTCGACCAGGGCTACTGGCCCGACACGCTCATGACCGCGCCCAACGACGCGGCGCTCCGGCGCGACGTCGAACTGGCCAAGGCCATGGGCTTTAACGGCGTGCGCAAGCACCAGAAGATCGAAGATCCGCGCTACCTGTACTGGGCCGACCGGCTGGGCTTGCTGGTGAGGGAAGAAATGCCCTCGGCTTACCGCTTCAGCCCGAAAGCCATCACGCGCATGGTGCGCGAGTGGACCGAGGCGGTCGAACGCGATTACAGCCACCCCTGCATCATCGTGTGGGTACCGTTCAACGAATCCTGGGGCGTGCCCAACCTGACCTCGACCCAGGCCCACCGCAA
>CBFGOU010000512.1:0-4111 GCA_965650445.1 uncultured Oxalobacteraceae bacterium
TCAGGTCGCGGGGGCTCGCGGAACATACTCCAACGAATTAATCAGCGGTTCCCTAGGGCGTTCTCCCATCATGACGACGGAGTCATCGATTTTGATCTCGGCATGTTTGATCGAGCCGTCAGGCGCCTCCATTTTGTATAGCTCAACAGCTGCGAACGTGCTGCACAAGAAGCCAATCATGCCCTGCACATCTTTCACCAGCAGATAGGGTGAGACGGCATTGTGACCGGGTGGCTTATGAGACTGCATAAATCCTCCTTGTACAACCTGACGGGAAAGCTCAGCGGACCTCGGACGGCGCAGCTGGCCGACGGTACGCTAACGCGCATTTTTAGACGTTGGCGCCACTAGATGGCCAGCCATAGCTAAGGCTTTATAACATAACCATGATCTCCACCGGGCCAGAATGGCGCGGCGCAAGACTGTCAGACAATCTGTGCATCTACGTCCGCAGAGTGCCCCTGCATGGCGGCACCGGCGCGTATTGACTAAAATTATCGCCACAATCCTGTAGATTGTCATACAATGTGCCGACATCACCAACAATTCGCAGACAATCCTCCAGGAGCCTCATGCGCACTACCGCCCTCGCCGCAATCGCCGCCGCCGTCACTCTGCTGCTTCCAGCCGCCACCCGAGCCCAGACCACAGCTTCCCCCTTCCCCGTCAAGATCAGTGTCGACGCCAGCAAGCCAACCGGCCCATTGAAGCCGATCTGGCGCTTCTTCGGCGCGGACGAACCGAACTACGCGACGATGAAAGACGGCCGCAAGCTGATGAAGCACCTGGGCGAACTGCGTCCTGGCGATGTGTACTTCCGCGCCCATAATCTGCTCAACACCGGCGACGGCACAGGCGCCTTCAAATGGGGCAGCACCAACGCCTACACCGAAGACAAGGACGGCAAGCCGGTCTACGACTGGACCGTGGTCGACGCCATCATCGACAGCTATATCCAGCGCGGCGTGCGTCCGTACCTGCAGATCGGCTTCATGCCGGAGGCGATGTCCAGCGCCAAAGCCGGCACGCCGTACCAGCACAACTGGCGTCCCGGCTTTTCCTACGGCCTGATCAGCGGCGGCTGGAACGCGCCACCGAAGGATTACGCCAAGTGGGGCGAGCTGAACTACCAATGGGTCAAGCACTGCATCGAGCGCTACGGCCGCGAGGAAGTCAAGACCTGGTACTTCGAGGTCTGGAATGAACCGAACGGTCCGGCCTACTGGACCGGCACGCAGGCTGAGTTCAACAAACTGCACGACTACGCCATCGCCGCAGTACGCCGCGCGCTGCCTGAAGCACGCGTCGGCGGCCCCGACGTCGCCGGCGCGGGCGGCGCATTCATGGATGCCTTCCTCAAGCACGTCGTCAGCGGCACCAATTACGTCACCGGCAAGGTCGGCACGCCAACCGACTTCCTGTCCTTCCACGCCAAGGGCAGCCCGCGCTTTGTCGACGGCCACGTGCGCATGGGGATTGCGCGCCAGCTGCAGGAGGTCGATGACGGCTTCAGCAAGATTGCGGCGGTTCCGCAGCTCAAGGACAAGCCTATCGTCATCGGCGAGAACGACCCCGAAGGCTGCGCCGCTTGCCCCGGTCCGCAGAACGCCTACCGCAACGGCACCATGTATTCGAGCTATACGGCAGCCAGCTACAAGCGCATCTGGCAACTGGCCGAACGCCACCACGTCAATCTGGATGGCGCCCTGACCTGGGCCTTCACCTTCGAAGACCAGCCATGGTTCGCCGGCTACCGCCAGCTTGCGACCAACGGGATCGACCTCCCGGTGATGAACGTGTTCCGCATGTTCTCCAAACTCGGTGCGACGCAAATCAGCGCCAGCAGCGATGGCGAAGTGGCGCTTGGCGACATAATCAAGAACGGCGTGCAGGCCAACGCGGACGTGGGCGTACTGGCCACCCGCACCGATGACGGCAAGCTCGGCGTGCTGGTATGGCACTATCACGATGACGACGTTGCCGGTCCTGACGCGGCAGTCACACTAAACCTGTCCGGTCTCGGAAACCAGGCCAGCCGCAAGGCGACCCAGTGGCGCGTCGACCAGGCCAATGCCAACGCCTTTAGCGCGTGGAAGTCGATGGGGTCGCCGCAGTCACCAAACGAGAAGCAGTACCAGCAGCTGGAGACGGCATCGGCCATGAACGCGACCACCCTCGCGCCGCTGGCCGTGCGCGACGGCGCCGGCACGGTGAGTTTTAATCTGCCGCGCCAAGGCGTGACACTGCTGATCATCGACTAAGCACAAGGAGCTGCAATGCCCGCTGCGCAAACGGAGATCCGCTACCGCTGGCTGGTGACCGCCATGCTGTCGGTGGCGATTGCCATCAGCTATCTCGATCGCCAGACCCTGCCCTGGGCGCTGCAGGCGATCCAGGCAGACATCCCTTTTAACAACTCGGTCAAGGCAGGCCTGGATTCGGCCTTCCTGATCACCTATGGTCTGATGTACGTGGGCGGCGGCATGCTGCTCGACCATCTCGGCACGCGGCGCGGCTTCATCGTCATCATGTCCTTCTGGTCGCTGGCTTGCGCCAGCCATGGCCTGGCCGGCGGCGTGGTCGCGCTGGCCGCGTGCCGGCTGCTGCTGGGTGTGGGCGAAGGCGGCGGCTTCCCGGCCGCCACCCGCGCCATCACCGAATGGTTCGCCCCGCGCGACCGCGCCACCGCCATGGGCATCGTCAACGGCGGCACTGCCATTGGCGCGGTGCTCGCGCCCCCGCTGATCGCCTTCATTCTCACCCAGATCCACTGGCTCGACCTGGCCGCCTGGCGCTGGGTGTTTTTCATCACCGGCGCCATGGGTTTGGCCTGGACGGCGTGGTGGTGGCTGGCCTATCGCAGCCCGGCCGTCATCCACAGCCAGGACAAGGTCAGCGACGCGCCGATCACGCTGAAGCAGATGCTGGCGCGGCCTGAAGTGCGCGCCGTCGTCTTCGCCAAGTTCCTGTCCGACGGCGCCTGGTACTTCTACATCTTCTGGCTGCCCAAGTATCTGTTCGACGCCTTCAAGCTGGACATCAAGACCGCAGGCGCCATCGGCTGGATTCCGTACGCGGCCTCGGGCCTGGGCGCCCTGCTCGGCGGCGGCCTGTCGTCGCTGCTGCTGCGCCGCGGCGTGTCGCTCAACTGGTCGCGCAAGATCGCCCTTGGCGCCAGCGCCGCACTGATGCCGTGGGTGATGCTGGTGCCGCATACTGAATCGGTCGCACTGGTGATCTTCCTGTTCAGCCTTGCTTTCTTCGGCCAGCAGTCATGGTCCACGCTGGTGATGGTGCTGCCTACCGACATGATCCGCAAGCGCGCCGTCGGCACCCTCGCCGGCCTGGTCGGCTTCGGCGGCGCCATGGGCGGCGTATGCGTCGGCACCATCGTGGGCTGGATGCGCGATCACGGCTATTCGTACGAACCCGTGCTGATGCTGACCGGCTCGATGCACGTGGCTGCATTCCTGGTCATCTGCCTGTTCATCCGCACTGTTCAACCCATCCCCTTTCACACCAAGACCGCATCATGAAGATCACTGAAATTCGTACCCGCGTCATCGAATGGCGCGGCAAGACCGTCCCTTTGCCTGCGCATTTCTGCACCAACCCGATGGATGCCGTGGCGCCGATGGTCAGCAAGGCGACCATGGGTACTTTCACCTTTCACAGCTGGCTGATCGTCGAGATCTTTACCGACAATGGCCTGGTCGGCATCGGCAATGCGGCCCTGTCGCCGCGCGTGACCAAGCAGGTGATCGACCTGTATCTGGCGCCGCTGCTGATCGGCCAGGACCCATGGGAGACCGAATTCCTGTGGCAGCATATGTACCGCAAGACCCACGCGTTCGGCCGTAAAGGCATCGGCATGGTGGCCATTTCGGCGGTCGACATCGCGCTGTGGGACCTGCTGGGCAAAGACGCCAAACAACCGGTCTACCGCCTGCTGGGCGGGCGCACCAAGCCGAAAATCCCGGTCTACGCCAGCCGCCTGTATTCGATGCCGCTGGACCAGCTGGCCGCCGAGGCGGCGCGCTACAAGGCCGAGGGCTTCAAGGCCATGAAGCTGCGCTTTGGCTGGGGTCCGGTGGACGGCGCGGCCGGCATG
>CBFGOU010000513.1:0-4110 GCA_965650445.1 uncultured Oxalobacteraceae bacterium
CCGAGCATGGAGCGCGGCTGGCTGGCCGCGCCGCGCGTGCGCCTGCATACCCGCTTTCCGCTCGGCCTGTTTCGCGCATGGTCGTACTGGCAGCCGGACATCCGGGCGCTGGTGTATCCCTTCCCCGAACCGGTGGCGCCGCCCCTGCCGGCGTCCGGCGTGGCCGGCGACGATGAGCAGGGCCAGGCCGGCAGCGAGGACTTCGCCGGCATCCGCAGCTACCAGGCGGGCGACCCCATGCGCCATCTGGCCTGGCGCCAGATCGCCCGGCTCGATCCATCCCTGGGCGGGCAACTGGTGACCAAGCATTTCGAAGGCGGCGCGCTGGACGAGGTGGTGCTCGACTTCGATGCCATGCCGGGTTTCATGCAGCTGGAGCTGCGCCTGTCGCGCATGACGCGCTGGGTGCTCGACGCCGAGCAGCGCGGCCTGCCGTATGCCTTTCGGATCGGCGGGCGCGACTTCGCCCCGGCCTGCGGCGCGGCGCACCAGGCGGCCTGTCTGCGCGCGCTGGCGCTGTATGGACTGGAACAGGAGCTGCGATGAGCGGCTGGCAAAGTACGCTGTCGTCGCTCTCGCGCGACAAGGCCGACACCCTGATGCTGCTGTTTGCGGCGCTGCTGGTGCTCATTCCGCACGCGGCCCATCTGCCGCCGTGGATTTCGCTGCTGTGCATGGTCACGCTGCTGTGGCGCGGCGTGGTGACCTTCCGCGGCACCCGCATGCCGCCGGCCTGGCTGCTGCTGCCGGTGTCGCTGGCGGCCATGGGCGGCGTGTTCGCCAGCTTCCACACCCTGCTCGGGCGCGATGCCGGCGTGGCCATGCTGGTGCTGCTGGTGGCCTTCAAGATGCTGGAGATGCATGCGCGGCGCGACCTGTTCGTGGTGATCTTCCTGTGCTTCTTCCTGGTGCTGACCAATTTCTTCTATTCGCAAGGGATCGGTACCGCGCTGCTGATGATCGCCTCGATCGTGGCCCTGCTCAGCGCCCAGGTATCGTTCCAGTTCACCGGCGCGGTGCCGCCGCTGCGCACGCGGGTGCGCATCGGCGCCACCACCCTGGCGCTGGCCGCGCCGCTGGCGGCGCTGATGTTCGTGGTATTCCCGCGCATCCAGGGACCGCTGTGGGGCATGCCGGGCGACGCCGCCGGCGGGCGCACCGGCCTGTCCGACAGCATGGCGCCGGGCAACCTGGCCAGACTGGCGCAGTCGGACGAGGTGGCGTTCCGGGTGCGCTTTCTCGATCCGGTCCCGGCCCAGCCGCAGCTGTACTGGCGCGGCGTGGTGCTGGGCGACTTCGACGGCCGCACCTGGACCCAGCTGCGGCGCACGCGCGGCCAGGCCGCCGCGCGCAATGTGTCGATCAAGGTCGCGGGCCGGCGCGTGCGCCACGAGGTGACCCTGGAACCGTCGTCGAACCGCTGGCTGTTCGTGCTCGATGTGCCGGAACAGGTTCCGCAGGTGCCGGGCAATCCGGCCAGGGTGACGCCGGAACTGGAGCTCTCCGCCAGCTACCCCATCGATGCGCGGGTGCGCTACCTGGCCGCCTCCTTCCCCACCTACACGCTGGACGCGCTGGCCTGGCTGGACGAGCGCGAACGCTGGCTGCAGCTGCCGGCCGCTTTCAATCCGCTGGCGCTGGCCGCCGGCCAGGCATTGCAGCGCGAAGCCGATCCGGCGGCGCGCGTGCGCGCGGTGCTGCGCCAGTTCGCCGATCTGGGGTTCTCCTACACGTTCGAGCCGCCGCCGCTCGGCCACGACAGCGTCGACCAGTTCATGTACGCGACCCGGGCCGGCTTTTGCGAGCATTACAGCAGCGCCTTCGTGTTCCTGATGCGCGCGGCCGGGGTGCCGGCGCGCGTGGTCACCGGCTACCAGGGCGGCGAGATCAATCCGGTGGACGGCTATCTGACCGTGCGCCAGTCCGACGCCCATGCCTGGGCCGAGGTCTGGCTGGCCGGACGCGGCTGGGTCAGGATCGATCCGACCGCGGCGGTGGCACCCGCACGCATCCAGCGCAGCGGGGTGCGCGCGCAGGCGCGCCAGGATCCGTTCGGCCTGCCGCGCCTGGCCAGCCTGATCGATTTCGGCGACGGCAAAGGCCTGCTGGCCCAGCTGCGCTACCGTATCGGCGCGCTCAACAACGGCTGGAACCAGTGGGTGCTGAACTATACCCCGGAGCGCCAGCGCGGTGTGCTCGACGCGCTGGGACAGGCGCTGGGACGCTGGAGCGTGGCCGCCGCCATCGGCGCCGTGCTGGCACTGTTGTATCTCGGCTTCACACTGCGCCGGCGCGCGGAAAAAGACCCGGTCGATGCGCTATACTCGGCGCTGTGCCAGCAGCTGGCGCGCGCCGGGCTGGCACGCCGGCCCGACGAAGGGCCGAACGCGTACGCCGAACGGCTCTCGCACAGCAAGCTGCCCACACCGGTCATGGGCGCCGCCGCGCGCTTCCTCCAGCTCTACAGCAGCTACAAATATGCCGCCGCGGCGCCGGACGCGCGCCGCGCCGCCACCGTCAAACAGCTGAAACACCTTCTCAACGAGATTCGATGAAATTACTGCATGTCGCACTGCTTGCGCTGGCCATGGGCGCAGGCGCGGCCAGCCACGCGGCCGCCAAGTCCAAGTCCAAGGCCAAGCCGCACGCCGTGGCCAAGGCCAAGGCCAAGGGTAAGGTTAAGGTTAAGAAAGCCCCGTACCAGCACGTCGCGCGCACGGTCGATTACGAGGGCGAGCAGGTCGACTTCGGCCAGTGGACCGCGGTGTCCGCCTTCGCCGACGAGATCGCGCTGCGCCATGGTTTCGTGCGCAGCGAACTGGCCACGCTGATCAGCCAGATCCGCTATGTCGATTCGGCCGTCCAGCTGGTCAAGCCGGCGCCGTCGGGCAAACCGAAAAACTGGGCCGGCTACCGCGAGCTGACCATCGAACCGGTGCGCATCGATGCGGGCGTGAAGTTCTGGAACGACAACGAGGCCACCCTGGCGCGCGCCGAGGCCGAATATGGCGTGCCGGCCGAGATTATTGTCGGCATCATCGGCGTGGAAACGGTGTATGGCAGAAATACCGGGCGCTTTCGCATCCTGGACGTGCTGACCACGCTGGCGTTCGCCTATCCCGACACGCCCAACCGCGAGGCGCGCATGGCGTTCTTCCGCAACGAACTGGAAAACACCCTGCTGCTGGCGCGCCAGAACCATGTCGATCCGTTCAGTCTGCTGGGCTCCTTCGCCGGCGCGGTCGGCCTGCCGCAATTCATGCCGGGCAGCGTGCTGGCTTATGGTGTCGATTACGATCAGGACGGGGTGACCGACCTGCGCAACTCGGCCGCCGACGCGATCGGCAGCGTGGCCAATTTCCTGGTGCAGCACGGCTGGCAGCGTCAACATGGCGGCGCGATCGTGTATTCCGCCCAAGTCAGCGAACAGCGCACGTGGGAAAAATTTCTCAACCAGGGTTTGTCGGCGCGCTTTACACCGGACGAATTACACGCCGCCGGCGTGAGCACCGCCACGCCATTGCCAGGCGGATTGCTGTTCGGCCTGGTCGATCTGCAAAACGGTGCCGATCCGACCGAGTATTGGCTGGCGAACGACAACTTTTTCGCCATCACGCAATACAACCGCAGTTATTTCTACGCCATGGCCGTCATCGAGCTGGGACGGGCCGTGCGCCTCACCCGCAGCGCATCCGCAGGGACTTAGGCTTGCGACTGGGGAAATTTTGTAAATAAGTGTAACGACTGTCTTCACTTTGTTGCCTCAGCAACCTTTCAGTGGAAAACGGATACTCCCCGGTGTATCATGTGACAATGTCACTTTAGTGCATACAAAACAAGTCTGAATCCGCATACCCCACCTTTTGTTGCTTCTTTGCCAGCCACGAAAAGAATTGTGCGGCAAAGACAGTGTGATTGCCTTACAATTAAGTTTTCTTGCGCGACAATTATTATCTCCGTGGTTTTATGAGAGAATTGCACTACGGCTATGTTGCGACTGGACAACACAATTATGTAATCCTTTTGTAATCTTATTGCTTTTAAGTACTAGATTAGAAAAGCGTTGTACAATTGTGTATATCTTTTTTTAAGCGTAGTTACCCGGGAATA
>CBFGOU010000514.1:0-4097 GCA_965650445.1 uncultured Oxalobacteraceae bacterium
ATCTGGTGCGCCACGCGTGAGGAGTGGCCGGCGCAGTTGGCGGCCAGGCTGGCGCAGCATGGCGCCCGGCGCGTGCTGCTGGACGCGGCGCGCGCGGAAGGCGCGGCCTTGCGCGCTGCGCTGCCGGACGGGATGGCGGCGCTGGCTTATGGACAACCGATCGAAGCATGGAAGCAGGAGCTGTTCGATGACGTCGACGCCGGTTTCACGGTGGCGCGTTCGGGCATCGCGGCCACCGGTACCCTGATCATCGCGCCCGATCACGGCACGCCGCGCACCGTGTCGCTGGCGCCGCCGCTGCACGTGGCGCTGGTGTACGCCAGCACGCTGCACGCGGACATGCACGCGGCCGTGCGCGCAGAGCGCTGGAGCGCCGGCATGCCGGGCAACCTGGTGCTGGCGTCGGGGCCTTCCAAGACCTCCGACATCCAGCAGACCCTGGCCTACGGGGCGCACGGTCCGCGCTGGATGTGGGTGATTATCGTGATGGATGGAGAGGCGGCATGAATACGACCCCACTACACTTCGTGCCGTCGGCGGACTTCCGCCAGCGCGCCAAACAGGCGCTGGACGATCCCAAGCTGCGCGCGAGCTTTCGCGGCGCCATGGACTTCCTGCAGAACAAGCGCACCGTGCAGTTCCCCGATGGCGACGAGCTGGAACGCCTGCGCGACCTGGGCGAGGCGGTGCGCCAGCACGCGCTGGCCAATCTGCCCTCGCTGCTGGTGCAGCTGGAAGAGACGATGACGGCGGCCGGCGTGGTGGTGCACTGGGCCGAGACGGCGGACGATGCCAATCGCATCGTGCTGGAGATCGCCCAGGCGGCCAGCGCGCGCACCATCATCAAGGGCAAGTCGATGGCCAGCGAGGAGATCGAGCTCAATCATTACATGCAGGAGCACGGCGTGCGCTGCATCGAGTCGGACATGGGCGAGTACATCGTGCAGATGGCGGGCGAGAAGCCGTCGCACATCGTCATGCCGGCCATTCACAAGACCAAGCGCGATATCGGCGAACTGTTCGCCGAGCATATTCCCGACACCGCCTTCACCGAAGACGTGGACACGCTGATCCAGACCGGCCGGCGCGCGCTGCGCCAGGAGTTCGTCGATGCCGACATCGGCCTGTCGGGCGTAAATTTCGCGGCCGCCGATACCGGTACCCTGTGGCTGGTCGAGAACGAGGGCAACGGGCGCCTTTCGACCACGGTGCCGGACGTGCACATCGCGATCATGGGCATGGAGAAGGTGGTGGCCAGCATCGAGCACATCGTGCCGCTGGCCAGCCTGCTCACGCGCTCGGCCACCGGCCAGCCGATCACCACCTACTTCAATCTGATTTCCGGCCCGCGCCGCGGCAACGAGCTCGATGGCCCGCGCGCGGTGCATCTGGTCCTGCTCGACAATGGCCGCACGCAGGCGTATGCCGACGAGCAGCTGCGTTCGACCCTGCAATGCATCCGCTGCGGCGCCTGCATGAACCATTGTCCGGTGTATGCGCGCATCGGCGGGCACGCCTACGGCACCACCTACCCCGGCCCGATCGGCAAGATCATTTCGCCGCACCTGCTGGGACTGGACGCGACGGCGGACCTGGCCACCGCGTCGAGCCTGTGCGGCGCGTGCGGCGAGGTGTGCCCGGTGCGCATTCCGATTCCCGCGCTGCTGGTGCGCCTGCGCACCGAGGCGAACCGCAATCCGCACGAGCAGGTGGCCCATCCGCTGCGCGGCCAGGGCGCCAAATTCAGCCGCAGCGAGCACCTGGTGTGGCGCTTCTGGAGCGGGGCGTTTGCGCACCCGGCGGTGTACCGCCTGTTCCGCTGGGCCGCCACGCGTCTGCGCAAGCTGTCGCCGTCGGGCCAGCTGGGCTGGACCGCCCACCGCGCACCGCTGGTGCCGGCCAAACGCAGCCTGGCCGACCTGATGCGCGAGCGTGGCCAGCCGGAGTAGCTAGTCCAGAAACTGTTCGACCAGGAGCAAAATAGCCTTGGACTGGAAATTCCTGGCCAGTTTGCTCAATTGGCTGGCAAAGGGGCGATAGCGCTCGTCGAGTCCGGCCAGATAATCGGCATGCGACAGGATGTCGTGCATGTTTCCCAGTTTGGCCAGGCGGTGCAGGACTTCCATCTCTGGCGCCGGCGGCGGCACGATGGGCCCGTCCACGCCAGGTTCGGATGATGATTGCTCATTGCGCGGGCCATAGGTCCAGGCAAGCTGCAGCAGCGCCGCGATAAGGCCCAGCAGCTTGTTCGCGTCGAGCGGCTTCGTCAGAAAGGCGTTCATGCCGGCGTCCAGGCTTTGCTGGCTGTCGCCGGCCGAGACGCTGGCCGACATCGCGATGATCGGCACGTCCTTGAAGGGAACCAGGCGGCGCAGGCGGCGCGTCGCTTCCAGGCCGTCCATGACCGGCATGGCGAGGTCCATCAGGATCAAGTGCGGCCGCTCGCGTTGCGCGCGCTCCAGTCCCTCGAGACCGTCCGCCGCAAGGGCCACGTCAAAGCCGAGCGGCGTCAACAGATCGGCCACCACCAGCCGGTTGTCGGCGACATCGTCCACCACCAGGACCTTCCTGCATGGCCCGGTGTAGCCGGTCGGAACAGGCTCAGCTGCTGTTGCCGTTTCAAGCGCCACCGCCGGCGCCTCCAGTTCGAACCAGAAGGTGCTGCCCCGCCCAAGCGCGCTCTCGATGCGGATCTCGTCGCCCATCAGGCGCACATACTGCCGGCTGATGGACAAGCCCAGGCCGGTGCCGCCGAGCCGGCGCTGCGGGTCGCCCGACTGCATGAAGGGCTGGAAGATGGTGTCCAGTTGATCGGCGGCGATGCCGACTCCGGTATCGGCCACGTCGAAGCGCAACCGGCCAGGCGCGGCGCAGCACACCCGCAGTGTCACCTGGCCGCGGTCGGTGAACTTGACGGCATTCGACAATAGGTTGAGCAGCACCTGGCGCAGGCGCTTTTCGTCGGCCCGGACCGCCCGGGGTAAATCCGGCGCCTGTTCGCAGACAAACGCCAGCTCCTTCTGCGCCGCTTTCATGGCGACGATCTCGCCGATGCCGCGCACAAACGCGCCAAGCTCGATGTCGGCGAGGTGAAGCTCCATCTTGCCCGCTTCGATCTTGGCCAGATCGAGGATGTCGTTGATGAGGGTCAGCAGATGCTCGCCGCTTTGCCGGATCACGTTGACGCCCGCGCGTTGCCGTTCCCCCAGGGCAGTATCGCGCTGCAAAATCTGAGCATAGCCCAGGATGCCATTGAGCGGCGTGCGCAGCTCATGGCTCATGTTGGCAAGGAATGCGCTCTTGGCCGCATTCGCCGCTTCGGCGCTCTTGCGCGCTTCGCGCTCGGCTTCGGCCTGCTTGCGCTCGGTCAGGTCGAGCACGAAGGCCACCCCGTGATCGCGCGAATCTTCGAACAGGGTGGCGCCGATCAACACCGGAATCACGCTGCCGTCCTTGCGGACATATTCCTTCTCGTACGGCGTGCATTTGCCGTTCGCGCGCACCTCCGCCATCTTCCGTTCATCGAGCGGGCGGTAGGCAGGCGGGCTGAGTTGCTTTGGTACTTTTCCAGATTGCAGATCCTCGCGGCTGTACCCGATCATGCGCAACAGGGCATCGTTGGCGTCGCGCATGCCGCTCTGCATACTAAAGAAGAAAACACCGATGATGTTCGATTCGACCAGCCGCCGGACCCGCGCTTCGCGTTCGCGCACCTCCGTGTAGAGCTGGGCGTTCTCCAGCGAGATGGCGGCTTGGGACGCCAGCAGTTCCAGGACCGCCACGCGCTCCGGGGGGAAGGCGTGCGTGACAAGATTGTTTTCCAGATACAGTATGCCGATCAGCACGGATTGCCGCAGAATGGGCAGACACAGCACGGACTTGGGGTGTCCTTGCATGAAGTAGGGATCGGCCGCAAAAGCGTGCGGGGCGCAAGCATCCATCAACAGCACCGGCTCGCGGCTGCGCCGGACATAGTTGAGTATGGCCGCCGGCAACGCCAGGTGGGCGGGATGCCGGCGCACCCGCACCGCCTGCTGCTCGACGTGCGCGTCGGCGGCCAGCTGAAGTTCTTCGTGGCGGGCCAGCAGCAGGCAGCC
>CBFGOU010000515.1:0-4096 GCA_965650445.1 uncultured Oxalobacteraceae bacterium
TCGCCGCTGATCGCGTCGATCGAAGTCAAGCGTCGTGGCGATGTGCGCCGCGCCAAGCTGTACTACCTGCGTGAGCGTTCGGGTAAATCGGCACGTATCAAAGAGAAACTGCCAAACCGTCGCGCATCCAGCGCTGCTGCTGAGTAATACAGGCAGTTGTGTTGTGAAAAAGGCATCCGTCAGCGGGTGCCTTTTTTCGTTCAAGGACCCCATCGTTGGCCAATATTCCATTCGATCCCGAACAATTGCCGGTTGATGCACTCGGCGGCGAAGCTGCGCTGCCGCCCGAGCGCCTGACGCCCGAGTGGCTGCGCCGCCGCTTCGCCACCCCGCCCGTGGGGTGGGAGCCGGAACGCTTCGATGAAGCGCTGGCGCGCCGCGCCAGCATGACCGCCGCCGCCGTGCTGGTGCCGCTGGTGCTGCGCGAGCACGGCCCGCATTTGCTGCTGACCCAGCGCACCGCCCACCTGACCGACCACGGCGGCCAGATCAGCTTTCCGGGCGGACGCGCCGAGTCCTGGGACAGTTCGCCCATCGACACCGCGCTGCGCGAGACGGAAGAAGAGATCGGCTTGCCGCGCCGGCATGTCGAGGTGATCGGCACCTTGCCCGACTACCTCACCGTGACGGGCTACCAGGTCACACCGGTGGTCGGCTTGGTCGCGCCGCCGTTCACCCTGGCGCCCGACCCCAACGAAGTGGCCGAGGTGTTCGAAGTGCCGCTGCAGTTTTTGATGAACGGCATGCATCACCAGCGCATGTCCTTCGAGTTGCCCGGCGGGGCAGGGCGGCGCAGTTTCTACGCCATGCCCTACCAGCGCTACTTCATCTGGGGCGCCACCGCCGGCATGCTGCGCAACCTGTTCCATTTCCTGCGTGCCTGAGCCCTGTAACAGAAGGCAATAAGTTTGATTCCGCAGCGGCCATGCGCTATCGTAGCGGGCATTGCAGGATTGCTTTATTTCACAAGGGCCGGCCGATGACATTTCTCTCCATTTTGTGCGCACTGCTCATCGAGCAACTCAAGCCTCTGCGCGCCGATAACCTGATTTACGGGGAAATCAAGGGCTTCGCCATGCGCATGGAAGCCTGGTTCAACGCCGGCGACGCCGCCAACGGCCGCATGGGCTGGCTGCTGATGATGGGAGGCTTGATGGTGCCCATCGGCGGCCTGTACTGGTACCTCCAGCACATGGGCTGGACCTTTGCCGCCTTCGCCTGGAATGTGCTGATCGTCTACCTGACCCTGGGTTTTCGCCACTACAGCCATTACTTCACCTCGATCCAGCTGGCCCTGTCGGCCGGCGACGATGCCAGCGCGCGCCAGCTGCTGGCCGAATGGGCCCGGATCGACACGGTCGGCATGGAAACTTCCGAAGTGGCCCGCATCGCCGTGGAAAAATCGCTGGTGACCACCCACCGCAACGTGTTCGGCGTGTTCTTCTGGTTCCTGATGCCGCTCGGCCCCGCCGGCTCCGTCATGTACCGCGTCTCGGAATACCTGGCGCGCGCCTGGAACGAACCGGAGCACATGCGCAACGAAGCCTTCGGCCAGTTCGCCGCCAAAGCCTTTTACTGGATCGACTGGGTACCGGTGCGCCTGACCGCGATCGCCTTTGCCGTGGTGGGCAATTTCGAGGACGCCATTTACGCGTGGCGCAACTTCGCCCACCGCTGGTCGGACGAAGCGCGCGGCATCATCCTGGCGGCCGGCGGTGGCGCCATGGGCGTGCGCCTGGGCACGCCCAACGAGAACGCCCCCAAGGTGCTGCCGCCGGACGCGGCCACGGTCGACTTCACCGACAGCGAGGCGGAAATCATGCCGGGCGAGGAGCCCAACGCGCGCGCGCTACAAAGCACCGTCGGCCTGGTCTGGCGCGCTTTGCTATTATGGATGATGCTCCTGCTGCTGCTGTCGAGCGCGGTATGGCTGGGCTGACGATCTTGCACCATGCCGGTGCAAAATTGTCGTAGAGCTACAGAATTTGCGAAATGGCTCGCAAAGCTGCAATTGAACTCTTCTATAAGATATAATACCGAAGATACGCAGCACTGCGCTTTTTGGCCCGCCGGCAGCGGCGGGAATTCTCAGCACTTATTGGTTCAAACGCCCGTCTATGGCCGAGTCTACCGACAGCAAGAAAGAAATCTCCGAGGAGTTTTTCATTCTTGGCCTGACCAGCAATGGCAGGCAGTTCCGCCCCAGCGACTGGGCTGAACGCCTGTGCGGCGCCATGTCGTGCTTCCGTCCGGAAGGTTCGGGCGGGCGCAACGCCCACCTGGCTTACTCTCCCTACGTGCGTCCCACCGTCCTCAATGGCGTCAAGGCCGTGGTCGTCAACGGCGACCTCAAAAATCTGGAACCGCTGGCCTACCACTTCGTGGTCGATTTCGCCAAAGACAATGATCTGCAGGTCGTTGACGCCTGCTTCCTGCCACTGCCGGGCGAAGCCAAGCCTTAGGATCGTCGTTCTCATTGGCAATGCGCCGATGCAAGGATGCGAACGCTCATTCTTGAGCACGCAGGCCGCGGGTGGACAACTCATCGGGGGCAATATGCAAATACGAGATGCCAATACGGGCGATATTGCCAGCATCGTGGCAATTTATAACGATGCCGTGCTCAACACGACGGCGATCTGGAATGACAATATCGTGGATGCGGCCAACCGCGCTGCATGGCTGACAGAAAGGCAACGCGCGGGCTATCCAGTCCTTGTCGCCGTCGACGACGGTCAGAGGGTGCTCGGCTATGCCTCCTTCGGTGATTGGCGCGCCTTCGACGGCTACCGGCATACGGTGGAGCACTCCGTGTACGTCGACAAGGATTGCCGTAGAGCGGGAGCCGGAAAAGCACTGATGATCGCGCTGATCGGGCGGGCCCGCTTTTTGGGCAAGCATGTGATGGTCGCGGGGATCGAAGCAGGAAATGTTGCCTCGATCCAGTTGCACAAAGACCTTGGATTCGAGCAGGCTGGACTTCTCAAGGAAGTTGGAACAAAGTTCGGGCGATGGCTCGATCTGGCCTTTCTGCAACTGACCATCGACTCGCCGGTAGCGCCACTTTGAGCGAGATCAAACTCCTGTTCTGAGCCCACGATAGCGTCATAACGCGTTCGCGCTGGTGCGGGCGCAGAGCATTTCAGGAGGACATCATGCGAATCGGCGAAATCTGCACCGTGCAGACCATTTCCTGCACGCGAGACGAAACGGTTCAGGACGCTGCCCTGATGATGCGCACCCACCATGTCGGCGATCTGGTGGTGGTCGACCAGCCCGATGGCGAGCGCATTCCGGTAGGCATCATCACCGACCGCGACATCGTGGTCTCGGTCATCGCCCTCGGGCTCGATCCATCCAGCCTGCTGGTAGGCGACATCATGAGCGACGACCTGCTGGTGACGGCCGAAACCGACGACGTGGTCGGTACCATCGAGCGCATGCGCGTTCGCGGCATCCGCCGCGTCCCGGTGGTCAACACCGGCGGCGCGCTGACCGGCATCGTCAGCGTTGACGACCTGCTCGAGTTCCTGGCCGAAGAAATGGGCGAACTGTCGCGCATCTCCTCGTACCAGCGCTCCCAGGAAAAACGCGTGCGCCACTAAGCGTGGCTTAAGCGAAGCTGGGTATCATCACTCCCGTCTCCTCATGACAGGCACGGCGAACACCGCCGGCCTGTCTTTTTTTTTGGCGCTGTCCCTGTTAGCTGTGGATGACTCCGACGCCGGCAGCGCTGCGCAGGAACGCCTGCGGGGTGGCGAGGCGTTGCCTGTCGATGGCCCAGCGCCAGCCGCAGTAATTGTCCAGGTAGCGCGTGGCCACGCCGCGGAAGTGATGCAGCCAGCCGCGCAGGCGGCTGTGGTAGCTGTTGACGTTCTGCACATGGACGGCGCCGCGCACCCGCTCCCCCTGGCGCAGCTTGACCGCCGCGTGCGTGATGCCGCTGGCGCGGGCGAAGGCGCGATAGGCCGCGTGCCCGTCCGTCACCAGCAGCACATCGCGTTCCAGCACGGGCGCCAGATGCCGCTTCAGCTGGGCGGCGCTGACCGGCCCCTTGCCGGTGACGGCGTCATGGGTGCGGCCGGTGCGGTCGCGC
>CBFGOU010000516.1:0-4093 GCA_965650445.1 uncultured Oxalobacteraceae bacterium
CTTGAGCGTGTGGAAGCCGCGGCGCAGGCGCGTCAGCGTGTCCTGGTCGGCCGGATCGGCCTGCGCAACGGGCAGCGCGTTGCCGACGACGTCCAGCACTTCGCGCGCCTCGCCGATGAAGATCTCCAGCAGTTCGGCGTCGACGGCATCCGGTGCCGCCTGCGGCTCCGAAGGCGCCTGTGCTTCGGCCTGTGCTTCGAGCGGCAGCTCGTGGAACAGGCCCGCCGCCGCATCGAAGCGGTAGCGCCGGCGCGCGCCGTCGACGTTCTGCGCCAGCGCGTCCGTGAAGAAGCCGAGCGCGCCGATGTTGCGCGCCAGGTTGTCCAGCACGGCGCCGCGCGCCGCGGCATCCGGCGGCGTCTCGATCAGCGCGCGTACCTGGGCGCGCACGTGGTCGACGGCTTGCGTGGCCTGCTCCTGATCGAGGATGGCCAGCGCGCCCTGCAGCTGGTGCAGCAGCGGGTCGACCTGTTCCAGGGACGCAATGCGTGCCGGGTCTTCGTAGTAGTCGTCGATGAGTTTCTCGACCTGGCGCAGGCCCGTGCGGATCTCGCCCGCCAGCACCGCGACGGTCTGGCCCTGCTGCAGCTCGCGCGCCATCTCGCCGTGCCACACCGGCGCGTCCGGCGGGGTCTCGCCGTGCGCGAGCGCGAGCAGGCGCTGGCCGACCGCTTCCGCATGCTGGCCGAAGTCCTCGGGCAGCTGGCGCACCTGGTCCAGGCCGTGCTCGACGAACAGCATGGCCTCGGCCATCTCGAGGCTGAACTGGTCGCTGCGGCCGCCCGCCATCGATTCGCTGGCGGCCTGCCCCAGTTCGCGCAGCAGGTGCGCGAGCTGCGGTGCGCCCAGCTTCTCGCTGGCGCCGGCCAGCTTCGCCAGCGCCTCGTTGAAGCCGCCGCCCGTCGCGTCGCCGCCTTCCGTGGCGACGCGGTCCCAGCCCTGCTTGGTCTCGATCAGCGCTTCCTTGGCATCCTTCAGCACCGCCGGATCGACCTTGCCGTAGCGGCGTTCCAGGTAATCGGCCGGCACCTGGCCGCCGACGTGGTAAGCGTCGCGCAGCTGGCGCGCCTCGGGCGTCGGCTCGGGTGCGGCCGAGGTGAAGAACAGCGCGTCGCGCAGCAGCGCTTCCGGCAGTTCCGTATGGCCCTGCGCCTGGCGGCGCAGCTGCAGGTTGATCTGGCCGAACAGCTGTTTTACATACAGGTCGGGCGCCACCTGGCCGGTCGCGACGAGGTCGGCGACGGCCTGCAGCGCCAGCCAGAACGCGTGGTCTTCGGCCTGCGGCTGGCCGTCGACGACGCCCGCCAGCGCATCGCGCATGGCGGCCGCCTGGGCGCGCTGGGCGTCGACGTCCTGGCTGCGCAGGAACGGCAGCAGCGCCTTTTCGAATGCGGCGCGGGTCGCGGCGTAGTCCGGCATCGGGCCGGCGCCGCCAGCCGGCAACAGCGCCGGGGCGAGATCCAGCACGAGCATCTGGCCCGGGTGCACCCTTTCTACGCCCAATAACTCCTGCAGCGCGCGGTAGTACGGGAACAGGCGCACGGGCTGCGGCGCCGCGCCGTCCAGCAACTCTTCCAGGTATTCGACGAGCGCCCGATACGCCTCGCCCACGGCGCCGGCACGCTCAAGCTCGAGCGCCAGCGTGCCATCCTTGAAGCGGTCGATGACCTGTTCGGCCGCCTCGCTCAGGCGTTCGACGCCGGCCACGTCGACCATCTGCAGTGCCCCGTGGGCCTGGTGCAGGTGCGACTTGGCATGCAGCAGCAGCGTGGGCTGCGCTTCCGGTGTGCGGCCAGCCGCATCCTGCAGCGCCTTGGCGGAACGCCCGAGGGCGTCGCGGATTTCACCGATGACCCAGGACAGGGGGCCGGTGTCGAAAGGCGGTGCGGCGGATGCGTGCGAAAACTGGGTCATGTGGGCAAAAGTGAGATGCTCAGGCGGCGACGCGGAAGCGCGACACCGAATTCTTCAGTTCCTGCGCGAGCGCCGCCAACTGCCGGATCGACTGCGCGGTCTGCTGCGTGCCGCCCTGTGCCTGTTCGGTGATCGCGAGGATGTGCTGCATATTATGCGCCACGCCGTTCGCGGACGTCGCCTGCAAGCCCGCGGCGACCGCCATCCCCTGGATCAGCTCCGCCAGGCGGTTCGACACGCGCGAGATGTCGGCCAGCGCGGCGCCGGCCGCGTCGGTCGTGCGCGCGCCCTCGACGACGCCCTGCGTCGACTTTTCCATTGCCGCCACGGCGTCGTGCGTGTCGGTCTGGATGGTGCGCACCAGCGCGCCGATCTGCTTGGCCGCTTCGGCCGACCGTTCCGCCAGCCGCTGCACTTCTTCCGCCACGACCGAGAAGCCGCGCCCCGCCTCGCCGGCCGATGCGGCCTGGATCGCGGCGTTCAGCGCCAGCACGTTGGTCTGCTCCGTGATGTCGGAAATGAGTTCGGTGATCTCGCCGATCTCCTGCGACGATTCGCCCAGGCGCTTGATGCGCTTGGAGGTTTCCTGGATCTGCTCGCGGATCTCGCCCATGCCGCGGATGGCGTTCTGCACCGCCGTCGCGCCCTGCTCCGCCGCCGCCACCGACTGGCGCGCCACCTCGGCCGATTCCTTCGCGGAGCTGGATACGTCCGTGATCTCGCCGGCCATGCGCAGCATCGTGGCCGACGTGTCCTGGATCTCGCGCGCCTGCTGGCCCGCCGCGACGAGCAGCCGGCTCGACACCTGCTGCGCATCGTTCGACGCCTGCGTCACCTGTTCCGCCGTATCGATCACGCGCACGACGAGGCCGCGCAGCTCTTCCACCGTGTAGTTGACGGAGTCGGCGATGGCGCCCGTGATGTCTTCCGAGACGGTGGCATAGACCGTCAGGTCGCCGTCCGCCACTTCCTGCAATTCGTTCATCAGGCGCAGGATCGCGGCCTGGTTCTGGTCGTTGGTGGCCTTCGCTTCCTCTTCCTTGGCCTGGGCCAGCAGGCGCATCGCCTCCGCTTCCTGGCGGCGCGCGTCGGCGCCGCGGGTGCGGTTGCGCGAATCCTGCAGCATCACGCGCGAGATGCTGCCCGCCGTGACGAGCGTGAAGATCGATGCCGCCACGAGCACCCACAGCCACATGCCCGTGCTGCCCGCGCCGGCGCGGTACGATGCCTGCAGGCCGGTCAGCTGGCGGCGCAGCGCTTCGTTGTCGCGGAAGATCGTCTGCTCGGCGGCCTTGGCGGCCGTCATGTCGGACAGTTTATCCAGGAAGGTCGAGATCAGCTTCTGGCAGATGTCGAATTTCGACTGCACTTCTTCCAGCTTGGCGCGCAGGTCCGGGTCGCGCAGCGGGGCCAGGCCCAGCGTGGCGCTGCCGTTCAGCAGGCCGTCGACGGTGGCGCGGAACGTGGTCGTGTCGCGGCCCATCTGGAACGCGGTCTCGGGACGGATGCCGCCCGACGTGAGGAATTCGCTGGCGCTGCGCGACAGGCGCTGCGTCAGCATCATCATGCGGCCCAGCGCCGCCAGTTCGCGCGCGCTGCCGCCGCGCGCCGTGCGTTCGGTGAGGATGTCTTCCGTCAGCGCCAGCATGTCCGGCGCCAGCACGTCGAGCTGCTTCAGGTTCTTGTCGAAGGCAACCAGCTCGGGCTTCATCTTGAGGATGCTGGCGGCGGCCGCGTCGGACACGTTCCACTTCTTGCGCACGGCGGCCAGCTGCGCGGCCAGGTCGCCCGACGATGCGGGAATCGCGTTGCCGTTGAAGTCGCCGCCGCGGGCCAGCAGGTCGAGGTCGTGCGACAGGGCGATGCGGCTGTCCTGCAGCTGCGTGAACGCGTCCGGCACGCCCTGCATCGCGTTCGGCGCGGCCTTGCCCACGCGCTGCGAGTGCATCAGTGCTTCGCTGGCGATCTGGGTCTGGCCGCTGGCGATCGCGCCGCTGCCGGCATTGCGCCACAGCGACAGCAGCGTGAGCAGGATACCGATGCCGAAGGCGACGAGCAGGATGCGCAGCTGGCGCGGCAGGGACAGATGGCCGATGAGCGGCAGGCGCAGGTCGTCGTCGCCGCCCGTTCCACTGGCAGCTTCCTCCGCATGGCGGCGCTTGCGCCGGGCGAGCTGGCC
>CBFGOU010000517.1:0-4075 GCA_965650445.1 uncultured Oxalobacteraceae bacterium
CACATTGGGCATCATGATGGCCACGCGCGCGCCCGGCTTGAGGCCGCGCGACTGCAGCCATGCCCCCATCTGCTGCGACAGGCGGTCCAGCTCGGCGTAGGTGATCGCCTTGCCCATGCAGACATAGGCGCGGCGGTCGGCATACTTGCGAAACGACTCCTCCAGCAAATGCGTCAGCGAGCGGTACTGCGCCGTATCGATTTCGGCAGGTACGCCAGGGGAGTACGACTTGAGCCAAAACTTGTCCATCTGAGCCTCTTGAAATTGATGATTGCAGCGCTATGCGGCAGCCTTTTCCTCGCGCAGTGCGCGTCGCAAAATCTTGCCGACGTTGGTCTTCGGCAGTTCGGTGCGAAATTCGATGTGCCTGGGCCGCTTGTAGCCGGTCAGGTTCTGGCGGCAGTAGTCGATGATCTGCTCGCTGGTAAGCGCGGGGTCCTTGCGCACCACGAACAGCTTGACCGCTTCGCCGGAATGCTCGTCCGGCACGCCGATGCAGGCGCATTCGAGCACGCCCGGATGCGCGGACACCACCGATTCGATCTCGTTCGGGTACACGTTAAAGCCCGACACCAGGATCATGTCCTTCTTGCGGTCGACGATCCTGATGTAGCCGTCCGGCCCCATCACGCCGACGTCGCCCGACTTGAAGAAGCCGTCCGGCGTCATGACCTTGGCGGTTTCGTCGGGGCGGTTCCAGTAGCCGGCCATGACCTGCGGTCCGCGGATCGCGATTTCGCCGGGCTCGCCCAGCGCCACCGGCTGGCCCGCTTCGTCCAGGATGGCGATCTCGGTGGACGGAATCGGCAAGCCGATCGCGCCGGTGAATTCGCTCATGTCGCAGCGGTTGCTGGTGGCCACCGGCGAGGTCTCGGACAGGCCGTAGCCCTCGGTGATGAAGCGGCCGGTGAGCTGCTTCCATTTGTCGTTGACGGCCTTCTGGACCGCCATGCCGCCGCCGAGGGCCAGCTTCAGGTGGGAAAAATCGACGCTGGCGAAACCGGGATGGTTGAGCAGCGCGTTGTACAGCGTGTTCACCGCCGGCAGCATGTTGAACGGGTACTTGCGCAGCTCCTTGATGAAGCCGCCGATATCGCGCGGGTTGGGGATCAGGACGTTCACGGCCCCCATGCGCAGGCCCCACATGGCGCACACGGTCAGCGCGAAGATGTGATACAGCGGCAGCGCGCAAATGATGATGTGCTGCTCGACCACGGGCTCGCCTTGCAGCGCCGGTTTGGCCCAGGTTTCGGTTTGCAGCAGGTTGGCGATGAGGTTGCGGTGCGTGAGCGTGGCCCCTTTCGAGACGCCGGTGGTGCCGCCGGTGTACTGCAAGAACGCCACGTCGGCCGCAACGATCGCCGGCGCCTTGAACGGCATGCGCGCGCCCTGCGCCAGCATGTCCTTGAAACGCACTTCGTTGGGCAGGCGGTAGGCAGGCACCAGCTTCTTGACGCTGCGGACCACGAAATTGACCAGCGCGCCTTTCAGGCCGCCCAGCATCTCGCCCATGCTGGCCACGACGACGTGGCGCACGCGCGTGCGCGCCAGCACCTGTTCGACCGTGGCGGCGAAGTTCTCCAGCACGATGATCGCTTCGCTGCCCGAGTCGTTGAGCTGGTGTTCGAGCTCGCGCGGGGTGTACAGCGGATTGACGTTGACGACCGTGTAGCCGGCGCGCAGGATGCCGGCGATGGCGATGGGATACTGCAGCACGTTGGGCATCATGATGGCCACGCGCGCGCCGCGCTCCAGGCCGCGGCTTTGCAGCCAGGCCGCCATGCGGCGCGAATGCAGGTCCAGTTCGCCGAAGGTCATGAACTTGTCCATGCACACAAAGGCGTTGCGCGCGGCGTACTTGGCGAACGATTCGTCCAGCAGCTGGACCAGCGAGCCATACTGATCCAGATTGATCTCGGCGGGCACCGTGCCGGGGTACGACTTGAGCCAAATCTTGTCCATCGTCTGCCTCGTCTCTCGCTTTATCGTTATGGAGCCGGCATGCCGAAAGGCGCCGATGCTCGCGGCATCGGCGCCGATCCGTCTCGATCCGCCGTCTGCCTGTGATGCTATCGGTCGAGGCGAGCGGATGCAAGCGCTTTTGCTGGTATTCGAGCAAGCACTCTACGCGGGGCAAAATGATGCCTTAACACAACATTCAGGCGGTCGGCGGCACCGGAATCATGGCTTTCAGGCGGCGGTGGCGCTCGTTGGGGTCGAGGTCGGCGAGCTTGCGCACGGCCTGGTAGAAGCGCGGGAAGCTGCCTTGGCGGGCGAGCAGCGCGCGAAAGGCCGGAACGAAGTCGGTGTAGGTGGCGATCGAGGCCAGGTGGGCGTTCGAGAGCGGTTCGGCGAAGAAGCGGTCGTAGCCGGCATAACCGCCCCAGCTGTCCTTGAGCTGCCGGTAATCGGCCTGCAGCTGCTGGAAGGCGCGCGCCTTGAGAGCGCGCTTTTCGGCGTCCGGCCTGTCCGACGCGTAGGTTTGTTCGAGCGTCTTGCGGCACTTGAACAGCAGCGCCAGGAACTGGTCCCTGCGCGCCTGGTAGCGCGCGTAGTTGGCGCGCATGGCGTCGTTGCCGAAGCCGGCCAGCCAGCGCTCCACGCCGGCTTCCTCGACCGCGCTGGCGAACGATTCGTTGAACTGCGAGTCGCCGGCGACGTACACCACCTGGTGCGCCAGTTCGTGGAAAATCAGGCGCGCCAGTTCGGCATCGGGATAGTTGATGAAGGTCGAAATCAAGGGGTCGTTGAACCAGCCCAGGGTGGAGTAGGCCGGCACGCCGCCGATCTGCACGTCGTTGCCCTCGGCCCGCAGTTCCCTGGCGTAGGCGAGCGCGTCTTCCTTGCTGTAGTAGCCGCGATAGCTGACGCAGCCGGCGATCGGGAAGCACCACTGAATGGGCTTGAGCGACAGCTCGGGCGCGGCCACCACGTTCCACAGCACGAAGGGACGCTTCAGGGCGGTGTAGTTGCGGTAGCTCTTATTGTCCGGCAGGGCCAGATCGTGCACGGCGAAGGTGCGGATCTGGCGCGCCGTGGCCAGCCGGGTCTTGAGGCGGGCGTCGGTGTGCTGGTCGTTGAGCCAGTCGTCGACCGGGCGCGCTTCCGACAACAGGTCGAGCTGGCCCTGGGCGGCCTGGCGGTAGTAATTCAGGCTGGAGCAGCTGGCCAGCAGGCCGGCCGCGGCGCACGCCAGCAGGGCGCGGCGTGCGGTCTTGGATAATGTGATGCGGGCCATGATTTCACTCTGGTGCTGCGTGCCGTTCGACCTGGACGAGCGTGTCGTAAAACGTGGGCGCGCGGCCCATGTCGGTCAGGCGCGTACTGGTCACTTCGTTGGCGTTCTTGCCGTCGCTGGCGAGCTTCTTCCACCAGATCGACAGCGCCACCACCAGCCCTTGCCTGGCCTTGTCGGTTACGCGTGCGCGCGCGACGAAGGAGCCGCGGTCGTTGAAGATGCGGACCATGTCACCCTCGACCACGCCGCGCGCGGCGCAGTCGGCCGGATGCATGTCGAGCGTAGGCTCGCCTTCGGTGGCGCGCAGGCTGGTGACGTTGACGAAGGTCGAATTGAGAAAGTTGCGCGCCGGCGGCGAGATCATCGCCAGCGGATAGCGCGCGGCCAGCGCCGGATTGCTGGCCTTCGATTCGTAAGGCGCGATGTAGGCCGGCAGCGGATCGAGGCCGTCGGCCAGCATCTGCGCGGAATAGAACTCGCACTTGCCGGACGGGGTCGGAAAGCCGCCCTGGGCGAACGGGGCGTCGGGCATGGCCAGTTTCTGCCAGCCGCGGCGCTTGAGCGATTCCCAGTCCACGCCGACGAACACCTGGCTGGCCAGTTGCTCGTCGCTCTCGTGAAAGAGCGCATCGTCGAAGCCCATGCGCGCGGCCAGCAGGCGGAACACCTCGGTATTGGGCTTGGCTTCGCCGAGCGGGGCGATGGCGGCATTGTTGGCCATCATGTACAGGTGGCCGTAGGCGCTGTGCGCGTCGACGTGTTCCAGCTGGGTGGTGGCCGGCAGCAGGATGTCGGCGTAGTCGGCGGTATCGGTCTGGAAGTGCTCCAGCACGACGG
>CBFGOU010000518.1:0-4072 GCA_965650445.1 uncultured Oxalobacteraceae bacterium
TTTCGCAAATGAACGCCGTTGCATGGCCGGATCTGGTGGGGAAATACCCCTTGGACCCCAGCTGTTTAGTTTTGTTCAAAATCCCCTACCTAACGGGTACAGCGCCTTTTTTGCCCGGACAAGTGTAAGCACATGTTTCTGCAAGACAACACTTGCTGACAGGTAATTAGAACTGCGTTATGATGTTGCTTAAGAGCAGCAAAAAATGCTTAAAACTAACACAGAAGGCGCCAGGAAATGCTTAAAGTTACGCAGAAGGACACGTCGTTTGCAGGTAAGGTAGTGCTCGTCACTGGCGCGGCGGGCGGCATCGGACGGGCCGCTGCCCTTGCCTTCGGTCGGGCCGGAGCCACGGTGGTGGTGGCCGACACGTCGGTCGACGGCGGTCACGCGACGGCGGCGATGATCGTGGAGCAGGGTGGCAAAGCGCTGTTTGTGCCCACCAACGTGACGCGGGCCAACGAAGTCGAGGCGCT
Source organism: uncultured Oxalobacteraceae bacterium (assembly GCA_965650445.1). Classification (GTDB taxonomy): domain Bacteria; phylum Pseudomonadota; class Gammaproteobacteria; order Burkholderiales; family Burkholderiaceae_D; genus Telluria_A. The sequence goes on from CBFGOU010000518.1 coordinate 477, forward strand.
GATCGACAAGACGGTCGCGATGTACGGCCGGCTCGATTGCGCGTTCAACAATGCCGGGATCGAGGAAGAAAGCGGCCCGCTGGGCGACGCCGATGAAGATGAGTTCGACCGTATCGTCAACGTCAACCTCAAGGGCGCGTGGCTGTGCATGAAGTACGAGATCCGCCAGATGCTCAAGCAGGGCGGCGGATCGATCGTCAACACGGCATCGGTGGCCGGCCTGGTGGGCGCGCCGACCCAGCCGATCTACGCGGCCACCAAGCATGCGGTGGTGGGACTGACCAAGACCGCGGCGGTGGAGTACGCTGCCGACGGCATCCGGATCAATAGCGTGTGCCCCGGGGTGATCAATACGCCGACCATGGCGCGGGCCTTGAAACGCGAACCGCAGCGCGAAGACAAGCTGCGCAAGGTGCACCCGATCGGCCGCTTCGGCGAACCCTCCGAGATCGCCAACGCGGCACTGTGGCTGTGCTCCGAGCAGTCGTCGTTCGTCACCGGGCACCAGCTGGCGGTGGATGGCGGGCTGACCGCGATCTGAGGCCGTCCTCGCGCACGCGGGGACCGGCGCATGCAAGGTAAACGAACAAAGCGGGTACTGGAAGCACCAGTACCCGCTTTGTCGTTGAGCCCGCAGCGCTTACTTCGGCGCTGCCGCGACCGCAGGGGCAGGGCTGTTCAACAGCAGGATCCAGTACTTGGCCAGATCGCCCAAGCCATCGTTGCCGTTCAAGCCTTCGAACACCTTGATCGCATCGGCCTTGCGGCCGGCCTTGGCGTATGCCACGCCCAGGTGCAGCTTGGCTTCGTTGGTCTTGGCTCCCATGCCTTTGGCGATCCCTTGCTCCATCAAGGCAATGCCCTTGTCGAACTGGTCCATCGTCACGTAAGCGTAGCCCAGGTTGACCAGGCCGGTGCCGTCCTTGCCCTTGGCCGCCGACGCGTCGCCGCTGGTGATGTTCTTGGCGTCGTCCGCCGCACCCTTGTTGGCCTTGTCGCGCAGCTGCTTGTGTTTGGCGGCGTTGCTGCCGGTGCCCAGCACGTTGGCGGCGAAGCCCTGGTCCAGGACTTTTTTCGCTTCGGTCGGGAAGCCGGCGATCAGCGCCAGTTCGGCCATCTCGGTATATTCTTCCGGCGCCATGGTCTTGATGGCGCTGTTTTCGAGGCGGTAGAAATCGAGCTGGTGACGGTTGTTGAAGGTCGGCTTGCTTTGCGCGCGGTTCAGCAGGTCGGTCCAGTAGTCGTCGGTCGGGGTAATGGCCACCAGCTTTTCCAGCGCGCTGACATAGGCGGGCCAGTCCTTCAGCTTGCCCGAAGCGGAGGCGAGCAGGCGCAGGTCTTCCACTTCGGCCGGCTTGCCGGCCTTCTCGGCCTCGGCGATCACCGGCGCCAGTTCGTTGCGCGCCGACGCATAATCGTTCAACAGGTAGTACGAACGCACGATCGCGTTGCGCACCTTGTTCGGAGTCGGGCTGATCTTCTGATAGCGCTTGTAGGTCTCGATCGCCTTGGCGTAGTTCTTGTTGTTGTAATAGGAGTTACCCATGGCCGCCAGGAACTCGGCTTCCTCGGCCGGCTGCAGGCGGCCCGACGCGATCACCGCTTCCAGCGCGCTGGTGAGCATGGCATCGTTCTGGGTGCCGGCCGCCAGCGCGATCTTCATGCGGTTCAGCACATAGGCTTCGTACGGCGTCAGGTTCGGCATGGCCTCGGACTGCTTGATGCGGCTTTCGACCTCGGCGTAATTCTTCTTCGCCATCAAATCCTTGATGATGTTCGAATCGATCAGCTTGACCATGTCGGCGCGTACGGCATCCTTCGGCGCTTCCGCTGCCTTCTCGGCAGGTTTGGTCTGCGCATGCGCGCCGGTCAGCAGGGCAGGGGCGGCATCGAGGCCAATGGCGGCCAACAACAGGCTGATACGGGCAAGACGAAACTGGGACATAGAAATCCTTCAATCGATGACAAAGAAACGGAACCCACGCCTGTAACGCATGACCCCGCGGAAACGGCCGCCGCTGTTACACCCCCTTACAGCAGGGGCATTTTTTGGCGAAGCGCATATTGTCACACAAGTTTTGGTGTGCTGTGCTCATTTCCGTGCGGTATTGACAAGGTCGAAACCGGGCACCGGCACGCGGCCTTGCGCGTCCAGCGAGCCTGTCAGCCATTCGTAGACGGCGTCCAGCGCCGGCGCGGCAAAGCCGTAGGTCAGCAGCGCGGGCGCGGAGATGTCGAGCGCCTGATAAGGGTTCCACAGGGCCAGGTGCAGATCCGGCCGCCAGCTGGCCCGGGCACGGGGGCCGTAGCGCAGGCGCGAGGTCGAGGCCAGAAAGGTAAAGCGCCCGTCGGCGGGCAGGGACGACCAGTCGAACGATTCGGCATCCGCAAACGTCACCAGGTCGACGTCGTACAGGCGGCCCAGCATGGCCGCCACCACGCCGGCCGGCACTCCGGCTTCGGACACGCCGTCGCTGACGGCGTCGGCGCGCGCCACCAGCCGCACTTTGCTGCCGGGCGGCGCGCGGCGCGGATCGCCGCGCGCGGTCAGGGCCCGCCGCCATGCATGGGCCATCAACTGGCGGTCGGCCGCTTCGCCCAAGTACTGGCGCGGGCGGCATGGATAGCTGCCCGCCAGCGCCTGCAGGCGCCGGCGCCGGGTGTCGGCTTGCGCCATCGCGATCGTGCCGTCGGCCAGCGCGGCGGCAATGGCGGCGATGGTTTCCTCCTGCGTTTCGGCAGTCCCCAGCGCCATCACCATGTCGGCGCCGGCGGCCAGTGCCCGCACTGCCGCCTGGCCGACCCCGAAGTGGCTGGCGATGGCGTGCATGTCCATGCCGTCGGTAATGATCACGCCACGGTAGTCCCATTCTTCGCGCAGCAGGCCATGCAGGATGCGGCGCGACATGGTGGCGGGATACCCGGCGTCCAGCGCCGGATAGACGATGTGCGCGGTCATGAGCGCCGGCGCGCTCGGCCCGGCCATGCGGAAGGGCTTGAACTCGAACGCTTCCAGCTGCGCCAGGGGCTTGTCCACGGTCGGCAGGTCGCGGTGCGAGTCGACGGTGGTGTCGCCGTGGCCGGGGAAATGCTTGACGCAGCAGGCCACGCCTTCGGACAGGCTGCCGGCCATCCATGCCATCGCCAGTTCGCTGGCGCGCTGCGGATCGGCGCCGAAGGAGCGCTCGGCGATGACGGGGTTGTCCGGGTTGTTGTTCAGGTCCAGCACCGGCGCGAAGTTCCAGTTAAAGCCGAGCGCACCGACCGCGCGCGCCACCGCCGCGCCGACGTCGAAGGCCAGCGCGCTGTCGTCGGCGGCGCCCAGCGCCATCGCGGACGGCGGCGCGGGCACCCAGGTGGAACGCACCACGGCGCCGCCTTCCTGGTCGATGGCGATCAGCGCGTTCGGGCCCATCGCCGCGCGCAGGTCGGCGGTCAGGCGCGCCAGCTGCTCGCCGTCGACCATGTTCTGGCGGAACAGGCACACCCCGCCGATCTGGTGCTCGTTCAAGAAGGCCGCGGTGGCCTGGTCCAGCACAGTGCCCGGAAAGAGGATCATGATCAGCTTGCCGGCGATGCGCCGAAGGGTGCGAAGC
>CBFGOU010000519.1:0-4063 GCA_965650445.1 uncultured Oxalobacteraceae bacterium
CAGCTTGACCACGTAGCCGGCCGCGGCGGCCACCTGGGCGATGCCCGCGCCCATGGCTCCGCTGCCGATGACGGCGACCATGCTCTCTGGCGGAAGTGGCGCTGCCATCTCACGCTCCCTTGAAGTGCGGTGTGCGTTTTTCCAGGAAGGCGGCGACGCCTTCGCGGTAGTCGTGGCTGTAGCCCAGTTCGCGCATCATGCCGGCCTCCAGGGCGAGCTGCTGTTCCAGGCTGTTGGCGTAGCTGGCCTGCATCGCGCGCTTGGTCAAGGCCAGGCCCTTGGTGGGCGCCAGCGCGAAGTGCTCGGCCATGGCGTTGGCCGCGTCCATCAGGCCGGCGTCGGGCAGGCATTTCCAGATCAGGCCCCACTGTTCGGCGGTCTGGGCGTCGATCTTGTCGCCCAGCAGCGCCATGCCCATGGCGCGCGCATGGCCGGCAAGGCGCGGCAGGTGCCAGGTGCCGCCGGTATCGGGAATCAGGCCGAGTTTGCAGAACACCTCGACGAAGCTGGCGGACTTGGCAGCCAGCACGATGTCGCAGGCCAGCGCCAGGTTGGCGCCGGCGCCGGCCGCCACGCCGTTGACCGCGCACACGACCGGCAACGGCAGCGCGCGCAGGCTCAGCACCAGCGGCATGTAGTACTGTTCGACCGAGCTGCCCAGGTCGGCCGGCTGCTCGCCCGGTTCGACCGCGCGGTCCGACAGGTCCTGGCCGGCACAAAAGCCGCGCCCGGCGCCGGTGATCAGCAGCACGCGCGCGCTGGTGTCGGCCTGCAGCCGCTGCAGCGCGTCGCGCACTTCGAGGTGCATCGCGGTGGTGAAGCTGTTGAGCTTTTCCGGACGGTTCAGGGTCAGCTTGGCGACCCCGGCATCGACGCTGTAGAGGATGTTCTGGTAGCTCATGGTCGGCCTCCTGTTTATTCGGACTGGTCGAAATCGACCACAACACGGTCGGTCACGGGAAAACTCTGGCAGCTGAGAATGAAGCCGCGCGCGACCTCGTAGTCTTCGAGCGCGTAGTTGGCGTCCATGTCGACCTTGCCTTCGACCAGCTTGCAGCGGCAGGTCGAGCACACCCCGCCCTTGCAGGAGTAGCGCATGTCGATGCCGGCGCGCAGGCCGGCGTCGAGTATGGATTCCTGGTCGCGCTCCATGGAAAAGCTCACCTGGCTGCCGTCCATGATGACGGTGACCTCGGTCGCGTGGCGCGCGCCAGCGTCGAGCTGGCGCGGCTTGTGCCGGTGCGCCGGGATACTGGCGGCGAACAGTTCGATCTTGATGCGCTCCTTCGGCATGCCGGCTTCCTGCAGGGCCCCGGCGACGGCATGCATCATCTCTTGCGGGCCGCAGATGAAGGCCACGTCGATGTCTTCCACGCGCACCCAGTGCTGGAGCAGTTGAGCACACTTTTCGCGCGTAATGCGGCCGTTGAACAGATCGATGTCCTGCTGCTCGCGGCTCATGATGTAGGTCAGCGTGAAGCGCTGCAGGTACTGGTCTTTCAGGTCGCTCAGCTCGTCCTTGAAGATCACCGACGAGGATGCGCGGTTCCCGTAGAACAGTGTGAACCGGCTGTCCGGCTCCGTCAGGAGGGTGGTCTTGATGATCGACAGGATGGGGGTGATGCCGCTGCCGGCCGCAAACGCCAGGTAGTGGCGCCGGTTTCCTGCCGCCAGCGGCACGTTGAAGTGGCCCATCGGCGCCATCACGTCAATCGTATGGCCTGGTTGCAGGTGCTCGTTGGCCCAGCTGGAGAACACGCCGCCGGGAGTACACTTGATGGCCACGCGCAGCGTGCCTTCCTGCACCGCGGAGCAGATCGAGTACGACCGGCGCACGTCGTCGCCGCCGATCCATGCGCGCAAGGTGACGTGCTGCCCCTGGCGGTAGGCGAACGCCGGCGCCAGCGCGGGCGGAACCGCGAAGGTGACGGCGATGGTATCGCGCGTCTGCTGCTGCACCTTCGCGACGGTGAGAGGATAAAAGCGGCTCATGGCGCCTCTAGTGGCACTTGAAGTAGTCGAACGGTTCGCTGCAGTCCAGGCATTTGTAGAGCGCCTTGCAGGGCGTGGAGCCGAACTGGCTGACCAGCTGCGTGCGCTGGGAGCTGCAATGCGGACAGCTCACGCGCAGCGACACCAGCGCGCCGCGCCTGATGCCGCTGATGTCGATGGCGCGTTGCACCGGCGGCGCGATGCCGTAATCCTTCAGCGCCGCCTTGCCGCTCGCGCTGATCCAGTCGCTGGTCCAGGCGGGCGAGAGCTGGCTGACGATGCGCACCTCGCCGATGCCGTGCGCGCGCAGCTTGGCACGCACGGCTTCGGCGATGACGCTCATGGCCGGGCAGCCCGAGTAGGTGGGGGTGAGGACGATCTCGCAGGCCTCGCCCGCCCAAACGACCTGGCGCACCACGCCCAGGTCGACGATCGAGATCACCGGAATCTCCGGGTCGCTGACTTCGCCCAGCCATGCCAGAACCTGTTCGATATTTACCATTGCGCCCCCGGATAGGCGCGCTGCAGGAACTGCATCTCGGCCAGGATGTAGCCCAGATGCTCGCTGTGGCGCCCTTGTTTGCCGCCGCGCTGCATCCACGCGTCCGGCGCCTGCATGGTCAGCGTGGCTTCGCTGAAGATCTCGCGCACATGCTCGAGGAAGGCGGCGCGCAGCCCCTCGGGCCCGGGCGCCACGCCCTGCGCCGCCATGGCCGCGTCGATGGCGTCGCCGATGAACATCTCGCCGCTGTACATCCACAGCTGGTCGGCCGCGCACTGGGTTTTGGCGTGGCTCTCCGCAGTGCCGTCGCCCAGGCGCACCACCAGGTCGCCGCTGCGGCGCAGGTGATAGGTCACTTCCTTGAGCGATTTTTCGGCAATCTGGGCCACGCGCGTGTCGCTCGATCCGGTCAATGCCCGCATGAAGTGGTAATGCCAGGTGTCGAAGTAGAACTGGCGCATCAGGGTATCGGCGTAGTTCCCGTTGGGCTGCTCGACCAGCAGGCAGTTGTGCATCTGGTGCGCGTCGCGCAGGAAGGCCAGGTGGTCTTCGCTGTGGCCGCGCCCTTCCACCTCGGCCGCATAGCCCAGCCACAGGCGGGTTTGCCCGAGCAGGTCGAGCGCCACGTTGGTGAGCGCCATGTCTTCTTCCAGGGCCGGACCTTTGCCGCACAGCCTGGAGAGCTGCTGCGACAGGATCAGCGCGTTGTCGCCCTGGCGCAGCAGCCACACGTACTTGTCGGGGTCGGCGTTCACAGGTTCTTCACTTCGTCGGGCATGGGGAAGAAGGTCGGATGGCGGTACACCTTGCTGCTGGCGGGATCGAACAGCGCGTCCTTGTCGGCCGGGCTGCTGGCCGTGATGTCGGCGGCGCGCACCACCCAGATCGATACGCCCTCGTTGCGCCGGGTGTAGACGTCGCGCGCGTTGTTGACCGCCATTGCGGCGTCGGGCGCGTGCAGGCTGCCGACATGCTTGTGCGCCAGCCCGTGCTGGCTGCGGATGAACACTTCCCACAGCGGCCATTCTTTGCTCATGACGCGCTCCCGTGCTTGTCGGCGTAAGCGGCCAGGCCGTCGCGGAACCACTGGCCGTCCTCGTAGGCCTGGACGCGGGTGCGCAGGCGTTCGCGGTTGCACGGTCCGTTGCCCTTCAGGACGGCGTGGAACTCGTCCCAGTCGATGGCGCCAAACTCGTAATGGCCGGTGGCGCAATTGAAGCGCAGCCCGGGGTCGGGGATGTTCAAGCCCAGATACTCGGCCTGCGGCACGGTCTGGTCGACCATGCGCTGGCGCAGCTCGTCGTTGGAGAACAGCTTGATGCGCCACTGCGCCGACTGGGCGCTGTTGACCGATTCGGCGTCGGACGGGCCGAACATCATCAGCGACGGCCACCACCAGCGGTTCAGCGCATCCTGCGCCATGGCTTTCTGTTCGGGCGTGCCTTTGGCCAGGCTCATCATGATGTCGTAGCCCTGGCGCGCATGGAAGGATTCTTCCTTGCAGACGCGAATCATGGCGCGCGCGTAGGGGCCGTAGGAGCAGCGGCAGAGCGGGATCTGGTTGATGAT
>CBFGOU010000520.1:0-4042 GCA_965650445.1 uncultured Oxalobacteraceae bacterium
TTCAGCCTTCTGGTTCTCCAGGATGGTCTGGGAATCCTCCAGCACGCGCGACTGTTCTTCCAGTTCTTCGTTGGTGGTGCGCAGTTCTTCCTGCTGCACCTGGAGTTCCTGGTTGAGCTGCTGGGTCTCGGCCAGCAAGTCCTGCAGGCGCTGGCGGGCCAGGGCCGCGTCGAGGGCGCGTCCGACGTGGGGCGCGACCAGTTCGAAAAATTCCAGGTCGCGCTTGCGCGGCGGGCTCAGAAAACCCAGTTCGATGACGCCATTGACGGCGCCGTCGCTGTCGGTCGGGATCAGGGCCAGGTGCAGCGGGGCGGCGCTGCCCAGGCCCGAGCTGATTCTCAGGTAGTGGTTGGGCAGTTCGCCGAACACCAGCGGGGCTTTCGCCAGCAAGGCCTGGCCGACCAGGGTGTCGGCTTCGAGGTAGCTGCGCTCGCCTTCCTGCTCGTCGCGCTCGAGCGCGTAACCGGCCAGCCGGCGCACCCCATCGCCTTCGCGCACGTACAGCGCGCCCACCGCCGCGCCGGTGTATTCGGCGATAAAGCCGACCACCGCGCGCGCCAGCCGCGCCAGCGATTGCTGGCCGAGCGAACGTTCGGCCAGCTGCTGCTGGCCGCTGCGCTGCCAGGCCTGGCGTTCCAGCATCTCGGTGTGGGCCACGTGCTGATCGAGCGCCTTGCCGAACACGCTCGACAAACGCATCAGGTCGCGCCGGCCGAAGTAGGCCAGCAGGCCGCTCAGGGATAGGCTGATCAGCAGGTAGATCGCCACGCCCATGCGGGTGACGCTCTGGGCGCTGCTGTTGCGCTCGGCAAGCTTGTTCTGTTCAACGGCGAGGAAGGTGTCGAACTGGTCGCGGATGGCGTCGAAGGCCACCTTGCCGCGCCCGCTGCGCACGATGGCCAGGTAATCGCCGTCGTTGCGGCGCGCCTTGATGGCCTCGCGCGCGTACTCGATCCATTGCGCCTGCAGGGCGACGCTTTGGCGTAGCCGCTGCAGCTGGGCCGGATCTTCCTTGACCAGCTCGGCCAGGCTTTGCATGGCCGCCGCCAATCGGGCCTGCGACACCGTGATTGGATGGAGGTAGGTTTCATCCTTGCTCAGCAAATAGCCGCGCACGCCGGATTCCTGGTCCGCCGCCAGCTTGGCCGCTTCATTGGCCTGGCCGATCACGCGTTCCGACTGCTCCACCATCGCCAGCACCGCCAGCAGGTAGCTGACCACCGCCACGAAAATCAGCGCGCTGGCCACGCCCACCGCGAGCGGCACGGTGACGTTGCGCGCCAGCAGGCGGCGAAAGCTGTTGGGGTCCATGGCGACCGAATTTGGCATGCTCGACTTCCGGTGCTTGAAAAGCTGGAAGTCTATATTAAAAGAAACATAAGCGACGCCCGGTTCAGGGCGCCCGCGGCTCGATTTCCACCATGTTGTCGCCCGGTTTGCGGTCGATGAGTTTGTTGTCCGGATCGATGCCGGCCTTGGCCGGACGGCCATTGACCACCATGGTGACCTTGACCTCGCGCGTGCCGACCAGGCGGCGCTGGCGCAGCAGCGGGCGGCCTTCGCGGTCGTCCACGCCGAACTCGATCACGTCGCCCAGCTTCACCTCTTTTTCGTCGCCCAGTTCGCCCGCGCGCATCTTGCTGGCGCTGGCGCTCAGGTGCACTGCGTAGCGCCCGTCCGGCAGCTTGCTGGCGGTGGCCGCGACGGCGCGGTTTTCGAACAGGACGATGTGGTAGAACAGGTCGTCGATCAGATAGGCCTGGGCCGGCGGCGCGGCGGCGCGCAGCGCGGCCGTGAGCGTCGTCACGCTGGGGTAGGGGGCGCTGCGGAAGGCGTAGCCGGCGAGCAGACCGTGCAGCACCGCGTTGACCTTGTCCTCGCCGATGGCGTCCTGCAGCTGGACCATGGCCAGGCTGCCCTTGTGATAGTGGATGTAGCTCTGGTGTTCGTTCTCGGCCAGCGGCAGTTCGTATTTTTTCTCCAGCGCGCGGCCCATCAGGTAGCGGTCCAGGTCGTAGCGCAGGAAGCGCCGCATGCGCGTGGGCCCGAACGAATCCTTCATCGCCATCAGGGCCGAATACTCGGCCAGGGTTTCGCTCAGCACCGTGCTGCCGCGGGTGGCGCCGCCGACGATCTGGTGGCCCCACCACTGGTGCGCCACTTCGTGTGCGGTGATGTAGAAGGGGTAATCGATGTCCTTCGGGTTGTCGTCGTCGACCTTGGCGATGAAGCCCGCGCTTTCGGAATACGGGATGGTGCCCGGGTAGGCTTCGGCGTGGTCCGAATAGCGCGGAAACTCCACCACCCGCAGTTCCTTGTGCTGGTAGGGACCGAAGTGCCGGGAGTTGTAGGCCAGGCCCGCCTTGGCGCCCTTGATGATGCGCTCGAGGTTGTAGTCGTGGCCCGGATGGTAGTAGATATCGATGGTCACGTCCTGCCAGCGGTCGTGGCGCACTTCGTAGCGCGCCGACTGGATGCCGTAGTAGTGCAGGATGGGTTTATCCATGCGGTAGTGGAAATGGCGGCGGCCGTTGGCCATCCATTCCTTCTGCAGGGTGCCGGGGGCCACCGCGATCTGGTCGGGGCTGGTGCTGATCACGCAGTCGAAATTGATCCAGTCGGCGTCGTTGGCGATGTAGTTGTTGGCCAGGCCGCGCGGATCGCCGGCGGCCGGCATGGGCGCGCGCGCGGCCAGGTCGTGGCGCTTGCGGTCGCGGTCATCGAGCAGTTCCAGCGCCGGCTGGTAGCCGATGCGCGGCAGCGCGTCGTTGCGGAAGTAGGTGCCGTTGGCCACCACCGGCGTGTCCGAGGCGTAGCCCAGAATGCCGCGCGGCTGGTAGGCCAGCTCGAACGTCATCGTCATGCGCGCGCCCGGCGCCAGCGGCGTGGCCAGGGTGTAGCCGTAAAAGCCGCGTTCGCGGTCAAGCAGGGTAGCCCGGAATGGCACGCTGAAACGCACCGCCGGCAGCGCGTCGCGGTTCTGGCTGACGAACACCTGCGTGAGCGGCACGCCGCTGCGGTTCTCCAGCTGGTACACGCCGGTGACGCGCATGCTGCGCTGTTCGGGCACCAGGTCGGCGCGGATCGAGACATCCAGGATGCGCGGCTGCGGCATCGTGGACAGGCGCTTGTAGCGCTTTTCGTACTGGGCGAACTGCTCGTCCTTGCGCCAGGCGGTCTGGTAATCGCCGGCCACGTGCAGGTTGTAGAACAGGATGGCGCCGGCACCGATGAACAGCGCACCGCCGGCGCCGAAGGCGGCCAGCACGGCGGTGCTGAGGTTGCGCCGTGCCAGCTGCAGGCGGCTGCCCAATTCGGCGTTGCAGCCGCGCGGCCAGAACACCATCGCCAGCGCCACCAGCATGATGGCCGCGCCGCCCCAGTACAGCTCGAACCAGCGCTGGCGCGCCAGGAAGTGGCCGAAGCCGTTCATCTGCGAATACGTCACATGCGGGAAGGTGGCGTACATGAGCATCGGGTGGTCCAGGCCGAGCGAGCCGAAGGTGACCGTGGCCAGGTAGTACAGGATCATGGCGAAGTAGGCCAGGTACTTCTGGTTGATCAGCACCTGCAGGGCGACGGCCAGCACGGCGACCAGGATGTAATGCGGCCATTCGATCAGGAACAGGGTGTGCAGGTACAGGCTTGGCTCGAGCGCGAAATAGCCGCGGAACAGCTGGATCAGCATGCCGCACAGCATGGCGATCGCCAGCATCAGGGCTTGCAGGCCGATCAGCGCGAGCAGCTTCGCGAGCAGCGGCACCCAGCTGGGCAGGGGCAGGGCGTCGAGCATTTGCGCCACGCGCGCTTCGCGCTCGCGCCAGATCAGCTCGCCCGCGTAAAACGTCGTGACGATCAGCATGAACAGCGAGTAGGTGCCGGTGATTAGTTCCAGCACCTTGTAGGTCACGGGATAGGTCACGGTGCCGAACATGCTGCCCATATCGAGCGAGCCGGCCACCACCGTCAGGATGCCGGCCAGGGCGATCACCGCGAAATAGACGTTCTTGACCGATTCGCGGAAGTTCAGCCAGGTCGAGCC
>CBFGOU010000521.1:0-4040 GCA_965650445.1 uncultured Oxalobacteraceae bacterium
CGAGCTGGCATAAGCCATCCGCTTCCCAAATCCGGAACAGCGCTGCCATGTTCGGCCCACGATATTGACTGTGCCGCGGTGCGTAGTTGGTCGCGTACGTGGCTTGGCGCGTATCGCCTACCAACGTGATGGCGATGTCGCTCTTCAACAGCCGCTCGACCAGATCCAAGTCATAGCCGGCCAGGTCCTGGACCTCGTCGATGTAGAGCTCGTCGTACATGGCCGCCAGGCGTGCCATGACCTGGCCGTGGGTCAGCTCATCGCAGCGCACAGCAAAGTCGGCCGCCCGGTCGGAATACATCCGGTTGCCTGCCAGATAGTGGCGCGCCACTTGGGCGCGTGGAGCGCGGTTATCAGTGCGACCTTCCACGAACAGGATCGTCTCGATCCGAGGCTCGGGGCAAAGCGCACCCTGGTACGGGCGGATGCACTCGCGTAGCAGAAAGCCATACCAGCTGTGCAAGGTAACGTGCGCGGGGACCGCGCCGGCGTGAACCTCAAACGAGCGCCGGATCTCCTCAAGGTTTTCCAGAGTGTAGGTGACAATCGCAATGCGGCGCCCAGGCCGCTCCAAGGCCTGCCGGACCAGCAACGTGGTCTTGCCCGAGCCGGCCGCTGAGAGCAGTACCAGGTTAGGTGATGGCACGCTGGACATAGTCTGGGAACCTGAGCGACTGCGGGCTGTTGAAGATTGTCAGGGCTGTATCGGTCTTGTGGCCTTTCATGTACTTGAGCAGCGCCACCTCATCGGCAAATGTCTTGCCCAGCACAGTATTGAGCTCGGCCAGCGAATTGGCTTTGATCAGCTGCTCTTCTAGCGATGGGGCGTGCTCGTCGGAATCGTAGTAGATCGCGTTGATGTGCTCGGCATAGCGCTCCTGCACAACGGCGACGTCGCCATCATTGTCGGTGATCACCTTGGCCTGAATCTTCAGTCGATCTGCAATCTGCAAGAAGCGCTTGAATGCCAACGACTTGACCGAAATGATGTCTACGCCGTGAGCCATCGGCGCCACGCCGTGGTGGTCGCTGTAGGCACGCTGCACGATCAGCTCGTCGGAAGGGCCCTCCACCAGGATTGCTTGCTTGGCCAGGATCAGCCGCAGCGTATCGTGGCCAGGCAGCTTCATGAAATAGTCGTGCGTATCGCTCGGCAGCTGGTCCAGCTTCATCTGGCCCTGCGCGCTGAACAGGATCACGTTGTCCACGCCCAGCTTGTTCAATACGAAGCTGCTGTGGGTAGCGATGATCACCTGTTGGGCGGTGGAGAGGGCCGCAATCCTGTCGATCAGTTGGGTCATGCTGGAGAAGGACAGATGGTTCTCCGGCTCCTCGATCAGCAGCACGTGAGCAGCGCCCGCCGCATGCATTGCCAGCTTCATCTTCACCGCGCTTTGTTCGCCCTTGCCGGCTTGGGTGAAAGGGAGCTCATCCAAGTACGGTGACAAGCTGGTTTCCCACGTTGAGCGCGGCGATGTGTCCACACCCACCGTCAGCGCTCGCTGGCTGATGTCCCCGGTGTGCTCGGTGAGGTAGGCATTGATCGCCGCCACATCCGCTTCTTCGGAAAAACTCTGCCGCATGCGGCGGAAGCTCAACGACAGCGAAACGCGTTGCGCAGGCGTCAGTGCCTGTTCGATGATGCCTGCGATATAGCGATCGGCACCGGACAAGGTCTTGATGCCGTGCGTGTCGATGATGGTCGAGTCGAACGGAATACTGCGGGCGGTGACGCCATTGTTGGCGAAGGAATACCAGCGCACCGTGTAGTACTCCACCGGCAGGCTGACCGCACCTTGGTGCTGCTGCAGGTAGGCGTTGAACTCCTCGAGGTAGTCGTCGTTGAGCTCAACCAGCAGCCGGATGCCGGCCGTATCTAGGCGCAACGAGTTGTTGGTGCCGCGCAACGACGCCAGCGCGGCGTCTGCGCCTAGATACGCTTCGATGGAGATCCGCGGCGGCGACGCCGGCGTACCTGCTGCAAGCGCCGCCAAGTACTCTTGCACCGTCGGCTGGTGGAACAGGTAGGGCGTGAGCTCATAGGCGAGATTGCGCCCATGGAGCTGGCCGGTGACCACCGCGTGGATGGCCTCCAGCAGGGTGGACTTGCCAACCTCGTTATCGCCCACCACCAGGTTCATGTGGGCGTTGAGGGGCAGGTCCAGATGGTGAAACGACTTGAAGTTGTCGATAACGATACGTTCGATCGGCATGCACAGTCCTTTGATGGCCAACGAGCCCGGTGGCGAAGCCTGCCCGCACCCTGACTGGCCTCCTTCCGATCTGAGTCATACTACACAAGCGCCAGGCCCACCAGTTCGCTGCCCGTTACATCGGCCCACTCGGTGTCTAGGAAGTAATACGAGGTAACCATGGCCGAATGGTGCCACAGCTCTCCCTAGCGTGCCGCACCGCCATCAGCAGTTGCGACGGCGCTAATCGAGTAGGTGTGAGACCAGGGTGCTGGCGGACTGAAAGTGGTCCTTCGCCTGCGTGATCGACCGATGGTCGGTCGGGACCATCAATGTGGGTAGAGCGACTCCCTGGCGACCACCCTCAAGGCGTTGAAGGCCCGACTCACCATGCTTGGCCCGGAAGCAGTCGGTCGGCTCCGGGCCAAGGAGCAGGGGAGGGGGCATGCCGAGACCAGCCGAACGAGGGCCGCGAGCGACCTCGCGACGGCGCAGGCCCGCCTGGCGACGCGGTTCGGGCCAAGCCTGCGGGAGCTCCAGGCCCGGCACAAGCCCCCCGGATTGGCCAGACTTCGCGCCCGCGCGCAGCGATAATGTGCCGGCCATCTACACAAACACCCCGCTCTCGAGCACGCGCGCAAGTTCCTAGAACATGCCACCAACCAAGAGAATCGCGGCATGCCCCACCGCCAATATACGGAGTCCGAGTTGAGCGTCATCAATATTCCTCGCGCTGAACAAGAGGCCCTGCGAGAGGTCAATGTGCAGGCGTTGGATCGGGAGATTTCAGCTTCCCTGGATGCCCGGCGACTAGGATCGCCATTGCGCGACTTACGGCTGGACAGTTGCGGGCCATTTATCGCCGCCAGGCTTCGCGAGTTCGATGTGGCGCTACAGGCCTACGCGGGAGCCAAGGCGACGAAGAAGCTAGCTGACACCGGTGAGCGCGCCCGCCGTGCCGGCAGCAACTTGGGCAACGCGGTTCGGCAGATGCAGCAGCGGATTGAGACGCAGGAACAGGAAGGCCAGCGCTTCTTCGTCGACGACCAAATCATTCCACCGAGCAATTTCACGAGGACGCTGTCGGTGCGGGGGGACTACCGCTGGCGCCCGTCGGCCGAGGCCGAGTGGGCGCACGGTACTATCACGTTCACTCACTTGCATGATCCACGCCCTGACTACTCAGTGCCGGCCCCAAAGCGAAAGCCGAGCGCCAGTCAGCGTGCGCAGGATTTGCAGGACGAGCTTTGGCGCGAGTGGGAGCAACTAATGAACAACGGGCTCCATTCGCTTGCCGAGTACTTTCGGCAGGGCGGCGACGGCGCAGCGATCCCGAAAACTTTCCAGGCGCGCGCCGACGCCTTCCATCGTCGGCTCAACAACTTCAGCTGCCAGTTTTGGCTCGAGCCAGCAGGTAGGACGTAGCAGGCTACGGAGCGATGGATTCTGGAGGCGCCATGGTTCGCACCAAGGCAAGGTCGGCGCGTACGGGGCGCCGCTGGGATGGCCATCGGCATGTGGCTCCGCGGTCGCCAAAGCGCCGGTGACGAGCGATCCTTGCTTTTCCGAGAAGATGTCCGAATCTTCGGGAACCTCGCCAGCGACAGGGACAGCACCGAAAATGACGGTGGCGGATGCGGAGCGTGCCAAGTTGTTGCCGAAGTGGGAGCCGCCCAAGTGGCCCTCTCAGCAGACCATTCCGACTCGGGCCTCGCGCGCCCTCAACGGGTGCACCCAAGATCCCTATGCCGCCGCCAAGTCCGCCATCCATGAACAGGGACCTGCGCTGGCGCTTCAGCTCAATTTAGCAGTCGGGCGACCTTCGCCTTGAGCGCGGCGATGCGGATG
>CBFGOU010000522.1:0-4038 GCA_965650445.1 uncultured Oxalobacteraceae bacterium
GGAAGGCAGCACAACCAATTACACATCGATCAGTGGAAGATCCCCCATGACACAAAACCCCCCACCACAGGGCGCGCAGCAGCTCGACCCGGACCGTTACCGGCGCATGGACTGTATTCGCCTGGCGCAACGCGACATGCTCGACTTCGCCGGCTTCGGTCCGGCCGAGGCGCCGTTCGAGATTCTCCACACCGAGCCTGGCCTCAGGGTCCGAAAATACAGCCGTGACGGGGCCGACGGGCCGGCCCTGCTGATCGTGCCGGCGCCGATCAAGCGCCCCTATATCTGGGACCTGGCGCCCGAGGCCAGCGTGGTGCGGCGCTGCCTGGAGCAGGGCATGCGCGTGTACCTGGCCGAATGGGTGCCGGTGGTCAGCGCCGACCATCCCTTCGGCCTGGACGACTACGCCGGCCGCCTGCTGCCGGTGTGCCAGCAAGTCATCGCCGACGACAGCGGCGAAGAGCGCATCCTGCTGGCCGGGCATTCCCTGGGCGGGGTGCTGGCGGCCATGTTCGCCTGCCTGCATGCCGACCAGGTGCGCGCGCTGGTGGTGCTCGAGTCGCCCCTGCACTTTGGCGCCGACGCCGGCGACTTCGCGCCCATGATCGCCAAGGTCCCCGACGCCAAGCCGATTGCCCATGCCTTCGGCGACGTGCCCGGCTCGTTCCTGAACGCCGTCAGCGCGGCGGCCGCGCCGCACGCCTTTCAGTTCGAACGCCTGCTGGACCGCTGCGTCTCGTGCGTCGACCCGGACGCGTTCCGTCTGCACATGCGGGTCGAACGCTGGACCTATGACGAATTCCCCTTGCCGGGCAGGCTGTTCCACGAAATCGTCGAGCTGCTGTACCGGCACGACTATTTCATGCTGGGCACGCTGCGTATCGGCGGGCGCACCATCGGGCCGCGCGATCTGCGCTCGTCGCTGCTGTGCGTGGTGGACCCGCGCAGCCGCGTCATTCCGCTCCAGTCGGTACAACCGTTTCACGAGGCAGCGGCGAGCACCCACAAAAGCCTGCTGTACTACGAGGGCGATATCGGCGTCAATATCCAGCACGTGGGGGTGCTGGTCGGTCCCAACGCCCACGCCAAACTGTGGCCGCAGATTTTCGCCTTCCTGGCCGACAGTCCGCCCTGAGCCGGCAGTTGTTGTAGGCCGCCGCGTTCACGGATATAGTGGCGCGGCCCGGGCCGGGCGTGGGCGCGGCGGGCGATCGGTTGCGCTGATGCATACTCAAGCTCTTGTTTTGCTGGTCTTCGGCGGCACGTACGTGCTGCTCAGTGGCGTGTGCTTTCTCATGTACGCGCTTGACAAAGCGGCCGCGCGCGCCGGACGGCGGCGCACGCCCGAGTCCACTCTGTTGTGGCTGGGCCTGGCCTGCGGCTGGCCGGGCGGTTTGCTGGCGCAGCGCTGGCTGCGCCACAAGACGGCCAAGCCGGCCTTTCTGTGGCGCTTCTGGATGAGCGTGCTGGTCAATGTGCTGGTGGTCGGCTGGTTCGGCCTGCGCCCCGCCGTGCTCAATCAATGGTAGTGTGACGGCATGTGGATCTATCCTCGCTGCGTCGCCCACCGGGGCGGCGGCAAACTGGCGCCTGAAAACACCCTGGCCGGGCTGCGCTGCGGCCTGTCCTACGGGTTTCGCGCGGTCGAATTCGATGTCATGCTGGCGCGCGACGGCGTGCCGGTGGTCATGCACGACCCCTATCTGGGCCGCACGGTGGCCGGTTCCGGCCAGGTGTTCGATTACGATGCCGCCGAGCTCGTCACCATGGATGCCGGCCGCTGGTTTTCCGGGCAGTTCGCCGGGGAGACCGTGCCCCTGTTCACCCAGTTCGTCGATTTCTGCAAGGGCAACGACATCTGGATGAATATCGAGATCAAGCCCGCGCCCGGCTTTGACGAGGAGACCGGCCGGACGGTCGCCACTCTGACCCGCGCCATGTTCGGCCTGGAAATTGCCCAGGACGACCCCGCGCGCGTGCCCTTGCTGTCCTCGTTTTCCATCGCCGCACTGGAAGCGGCCAGGATGGCCGCTCCGGATCTGCCGCGCGCGCTGCTGCTCGACAAGATCGAGGATGGCTGGCAAGGGCACGCCGCGGCACTCGAAGCGGTCGCCATCCACACCAATCAGCGCCACCTGAGCGCGGCGCAGGCCAGCGCCATCCGGGCCGCCGGTTATGGTCTTTTTTGCTACACCGTCAACGATGCCGCCCGCGCCCGCGAGCTGCTCGACTGGGGCGTGGATGGCTTTTGCACCGATCGGATCGACCTGTTCAAGCCCGATTTCGCCTGAGCGCGCCGGCGCCGCTCCCTATATTGGTCCTTGCGACTAAGCTATAATCGATTTTTTCCAGAATGCTGCCGGCTCACGCCCCTACGACATGAAATCATCCGAAATTCGCGACAAATTCCTCAAGTTCTTCGAATCCAAGGGCCACACGATCGTCCGTTCCAGCCCGCTCGTGCCGGGCAACGATCCGACCATGTTGTTGACGAACAGCGGCATGGTGCAATTCAAGGACGTGTTCATCGGCACCGACACGCGCCCGTACTCGCGCGCCACCTCGGTGCAGCGCTGCGTGCGCGCCGGCGGCAAGCACAACGATCTGGAAAACGTCGGCTATACCGCGCGCCATAATACGTTTTTCGAAATGCTGGGTAACTTCAGCTTCGGCGACTATTTCAAGCGCGACGCCATCAACTACGCCTGGGAACTGCTGACCAAGGTCTACGCGCTGCCGGCCGACAAGCTGACCGTCACCGTCTACCACGAAGACGACGAAGCCTACGATATCTGGGCCAAGGAAATCGGCGTGCCGCTTGAGCGCATCATCCGCATCGGCGACAACAAGGGTGCGCGCTATGCCTCGGACAATTTCTGGCAGATGGCCGACACCGGCCCATGCGGCCCGTGCACCGAGATCTTCTACGATCACGGCGCCGAGATCGCCGGCGGTCCTCCCGGCTCGCCCGACGAAGACGGCGACCGCTTCATTGAAATCTGGAACCTGGTGTTCATGCAGTTCAACCGCGACGATGCGGGCGTGATGCACAAGCTGCCCAAGCCCTGCGTCGACACCGGCATGGGCATGGAGCGCCTGGCCGCGGTGCTGCAGCACGTGCACTCGAACTATGAAATCGACCTGTTCCAGAACCTGATCCGCGCCGCCGCGCGCGAGACCGGCGCGACCGACCTGGAAAGCAAGTCGCTGCGCGTGATCGCCGACCACATCCGCGCCGCCGCCTTCCTCATCGTCGACGGCATCATTCCTGGCAGCGAAGGGCACGGCTATGTGCTGCGCCGCATCATCCGCCGCGCCCTGCGTCACGGCCACAAGCTCGGCCAGACCAAGCCATTTTTCTACAAGCTGGTGGACGACCTGGCCGCCGAAATGGGCAGCGCCTATCCTGAGCTGAACGAAGCCAGGCAACGCGTGGCCCAGGTGCTCAAGACCGAGGAAGAGCGCTTTGGCGAGACGCTCGAACACGGCATGAAGATTCTCGAAGCCCAGCTGGCCAAGGACAGCACCAAGCTCGACGGCGCCACCGCCTTCACCCTGTACGACACCTATGGCTTCCCGCTCGACCTGACCGCCGACATCTGCCGCGAGCGCGGCGTGACCCTGGACGAGGCGGGCTTCAGCGCCGCCATGGAAGAGCAGAAGAAGACCGCGCGCGCCGCCGGTAAATTCAAGATGGCCGCCAAGGTCGAATACAGCGGCGAGAAGAACAAGTTCGTCGGCTACGAGCAGCTGGTGCATGGCAGCCACGTGATCGCGCTGTACGCCGAGGGCGCCGCGGTGCAGGAACTCAAGGCCGGCCAGGCGGGCATCGTGGTGCTCGACACCACCCCGTTCTACGCCGAGTCGGGTGGCCAGGTGGGCGACCAGGGCCTCATCAAGGCCGCCGGCGGCCAGTTTGAAGTCGAAGACACGCTCAAGATCCAGGCCGACGTGTACGGCCACCATGGCGTGCTCCAGGCCGGTTCGCTCAAGGTCGGCGACACCGTCGACGCCATCGTCGACGAATCCAAGCGCGCG
>CBFGOU010000523.1:0-4035 GCA_965650445.1 uncultured Oxalobacteraceae bacterium
AGGACGATGACGACGAAGGTCCGCCATCGTGGGTCACCGAATTTTCCGACGACACCGCCGTCGCCCAGGAAGCGCCGGCCGCCGCCGGCGCGCCCGCAGTGGCGCGCGCGCCGGCAGCCGAGCGTCCGCCATATGTGATCACGCCGGTCCCCGAGATCGGCTGGGACGGCAACTGGCCCGCCCTGGCCGCCACTTTGCCCTTGCGCGGCGTGGCCCAGCAGCTGGCCTTCCAGACCCAGCTCGTGTCGTGCGGCGTGGACGGCAAGGTCACCACCTTCCGACTGCGCGTACCGATCGATACGCTGCGCGCCAGCGGCAATACCGAAAAACTGTGCGCCGCGCTGCAGGAACGCTTCGCCGCGACCAAGGTGCATGTCGAGATCGACATCGGCCAGGTCTGGTACACCGCCAGCGCCGAAGCGCAGGCCTACCGCGAAGAGTGCCAGCGCCAGGCCGACGACACCGTCGCCAACGATCCCTTTGTGCAGGAACTGGCCAGCGCCTTCGGCGCCTTCGTGGTGCCCGGCTCGATCCGTCCACCGGTCGCCAGCGCCGCCCAGGCATAATCAAATCATCCACTTATCCATTTGTCGGAGAACCTACCATGATGAAGAACCAGCTCGCAGGCTTGATGAAACAGGCGCAAGCCATGCAGGACAATATGAAGAAGGCGCAGGATCAGCTGGCACTGATCGAAGTCGAAGGCCAGTCCGGCGCCGGCCTGGTGAAGGTCGTCATGACCTGCAAGAACGACGTCAAGCGCGTCTCGATCGATCCGTCGCTGCTGGCCGACGACAAGGACATGCTCGAAGACCTGGTGGCCGCAGCCTTCAACGATGCGGTGCGCAAGGCCGAAGCCACCTCCGCCGAGAAGATGGGCGGCCTGACCTCCGGCATGCAGCTGCCGCCCGGCTTCAAGATGCCGTTCTAAGCATGTCCAGGTCGCTCGACTTCCTGACCGAGGCGCTGCGGCGTCTGCCTGGCGTCGGTCCGAAGTCGGCGCAGCGCATGGCCTTCCATCTGCTGCAGCACGACCGCGAAGGCGCCGAAATGCTGTCGCGCGCGCTGTACCAGGCGGTCGACACGGTGCACCACTGCGCGCTGTGTAACACCTTCGCCGAAACCGAAGTGTGCGACGTCTGCCTCGACGAGGCGCGCGACCGCAGCCTGCTGTGCGTCGTCGAGACCCCGGCCGACCAGCTGATGATCGAGCAGACCCTGACCTACAAGGGCCTGTATTTCGTGCTGATGGGGCGCCTGTCGCCGCTCGACGGCATCGGCCCCAAGGACATCCATCTCGATAAACTGATCGGGCGCGCGGCCGACGGCGTGGTCGGCGAAGTGGTCCTGGCGACCAATTTCACCAACGAAGGCGAGGCCACCGCGCACTACATCAGCGAGATGCTCAAGGCACGCGGCCTGAAGGTCAGCCGGCTGGCGCGCGGCGTACCGGTCGGCGGCGAACTCGAATACGTCGATGCCGGCACCATCGCGCGCGCCATGCTCGACCGCCGTTCCACCTGACTTTTCCACTCTACCGATGACTACTTCAAAAGGTGCACTCGCCGGCGTCAAGGTGCTCGAACTGGGCACGCTGATCGCCGGACCTTTCTGCGCCCGCGTGCTGGGCGAATTCGGCGCGGACGTGATCAAGATCGAGTCGCCCGATGGCGGCGACCCGATCCGCCACTGGCGCATTCTCAAGGACGGCACCTCGCTGTGGTGGTCGGTCCAGTCGCGCAACAAGAAGAGCCTGACGCTCAACATGAAGCATGAGCGCGGCCGGGCGATCGCCAGGAAGCTGGCGCTGGAAGCGGACATCATCGTCGAGAACTACCGCCCCGGCGTGCTGGAGAAGTGGGGGATCGGCTATGAAGAGCTCAAGCGCGAGAACCCGCGCGTGATCATGGTGCGCCTGTCCGGCTTCGGCCAGAGCGGGCCGATGAAGGATCAGCCGGGCTTTGGCGCCATCGGCGAATCGATGGGCGGCCTGCGCTACGTATCCGGGCATCCGGACCGCCCGCCGCTGCGGGTGGGCGTATCGATCGGCGACTCCGTGGCGGCGCTGCACGGCGTGATCGGCGCGCTGGCGGCGCTGCGTCACCGCGACCAGACCGGCGAGGGCCAGATGATCGACGTGGCCCTGTACGAAGCGGTGTTCAACATGATGGAATCGCTGGTGCCGGAATACGATCATGCCGGCGTGGTGCGCGAGCGTACCGGCGGCGCGCTGCCAGGCATCGTGCCATCGAATACCTACACCACCAGCGATGGCCAGAACATCGTCATCGCCGGCAATGGCGACGCGATCTTCAAGCGCCTGATGCTGGCCATGGGCCGCATCGATCTGGCCGGCGATCCGCAACTGGCGCGCAACGACGGCCGGGTGCCGCGCGCGGCCGAGATCGACGCCGCGATCCAGGCCTGGTGCGACACCCAGAGCATCGATTCCGCGCTGGCCACTTTGCAGGCGGCCGATGTCCCGGCCGGCAAGATCTACTCGGTGCGCGACATGATGAGCGACCCGCAATTCCTTGCGCGCGGGATGTTCGAGCAGCACCAGTTTGCCGATGGCACGCCGGTCAAGATGCCGGCAATCACGCCGAAACTGTCGGCCACGCCAGGGCAAACGCGCTGGCTGGGGCCGGCCCTGGGTCAGCACAACGAGGAAATACTGCAACAGCTCGGTTACACCAACGACGATATTGCCGCTTTGAGAAAAGACGGCGTACTGTAAGGTGGCCCGGCGCACCTTGCGTGCGCTCAAACGGCGCAGGCCGGGCCTTTGCTATCGTGAGTTCACACAATACGGACTCACAGCATGCACCTCGTCGATATCACCATGTTCTATGCCGCGCAGGGTGGCGGCGTCAGCACCTACATCAACGCCAAGGCGCGCTGGCTGGCCCAGCGCAGCCGGGTGCGCCACACCATCGCCAGTCCCAATGTGTGCACCAGTACGCATCCGCCGGCCACGCTGCGCGTGCCCAGCGTGCCGGTTCCGGGCCTGCACGGATACCGCTGGCCGTATTCGGTCGGCGCGGTCGCGCGCCTGGTGCAGGCGCTGCAGCCCGACCTGGTCGAGGCGGGCGACGCCGGGCCCTGCGCCTGGGCGGCCCTGCGCACCAAGCGGCGCCTGGGTATTCCGGCCGTGGCGTTCTATCACTCCGATCTGCCGCACCTGATCCGCCGCCGCTTCGGCAACACCGCCATGCACGGCGCGCGCCATTACCTGGCGCAGCTGTACGGCCAGTTCGACATGGTGTTCGCGCCCAGCCGCCTGATGGTGCAGGAACTGGCCAGCATGGGCATCCGCGGCGCCGTGCACCAGCCGCTCGGTATCGACGCGCAGGTGTTCAATCCGCAGCGCCGCGTGGCCACCTTGCGCCAGCACCTGCGGCTGGCGCCGGGCACCCGGCTGCTGGTGTATGCGGGCCGCTTCACTCCCGAAAAAAAACTGCATCACCTGATCGAGGCGGTGCGCACGCTGGGGCGGCCCTACCACCTGCTGCTGATCGGCGCCGGTACGGCGTTGCCGCGCTACCCGCAGATCAGTTTCATGCCGTTCAAGCGCGACCAGCGCTCGCTGGCGCGCCTGCTGGCCAGCTGCGACGTGCTGGTCCACCCGGGCGATTGCGAAACCTTCGGCCTGATCGTGCTCGAAGCCATGGCCTGCGGCTTGCCGGTGGTGGGCGCGCGCGGCGGCGGGGTGGCCGAACTGGTCGACGAGCGCTGCGGCATCCTGGTCGAACCCAATAGCGCGGCCAGCCTGTGCGCCGGCATCGACGCCATCTACAGCCAGGGGCTGGAGGCACGCGCGCTGGCGGCGCGGCGCAAGGCCAGCGAACAGTACGACTGGAATCACATCATGCCCCAGCTGATGCGCCGCTACGCCGGCCTGCTGGCCTCGCGCGAACGTGCGGACCTCGAAACGGAGCCGGTCTGTGTTCCCGAGTGAGGCGGGCAGCGGGCGCGCGCCGCTGTGCGTGGCCATCCACGACGTGGCGCCGGCCACCTGGCCCGCCTGCCTGCGTC
>CBFGOU010000524.1:0-4026 GCA_965650445.1 uncultured Oxalobacteraceae bacterium
CGCTGGACGGCGCCTTCCGCCGCATCGCGGTGAAGGTCAAGCGGCGCGGCGCCGACGTCCGCGCGCGCAGCGGCTACGTGGCGCTGCCGATGCTGGGCGCGGTGCCCGTCCTGCGCTTCGAGTCGCCCCGGGTCGACCTGCTGCGCACCAGGGATGGCGCCAACAACTGGACCTTCAAGCACGAGGAAAAGCAGTCGCCCTGGACGCTCGACCTGGAACGCATCGTGCTCAACAAAGGCGTGGTGCAGTTGAAGGATGCAATCGAGAAATCCGACGTGACGGCCAATATCGACACCATCGAAGACCGCGTGTACGGGGTCGGCTGGAAGCTGCACGGCACCTATAACGGCGCCCCGGTCAGCGGCGGCGGCAAGACCGGCCGGGTGCTTTCGCTCAAGCAGCAGAGCACCCCCTTCCCCATCCAGGCCGATGTGCGCGCCGGCAGCTCGGCGCTGGCGGTGGAAGGCACCGTCACCCGGCCGGCCCAGCTGGCTGCGGTGGACGTCAAGCTCAAACTGGCCGGGCCCAGCATGGCGCGCCTGTTCCCCTACACCGGCGTGCTGTTGCCGGAAACCCCGGAATACGTCACCCAGGGACGCCTGCTGGGCGCGCTCGGCAAGGACAGCAGCCACTGGACCTATGACCGCTTCACCGGCAAGGTCGGCGACAGCGATATCGCGGGCCATCTCGAATTCCAGGCCGGCAAACCGCGCCCCAAGCTCACCGGCAATGTGGTCTCCAAACAATTGAAACTGTCCGACCTCGGCCCCTCCATCGGCGCCGACTCCAACGCCAGCAAGGCCGCGCGCGGCGTGGCCCCGGTGCAGCCAGCCGGCAAGGTGTTGCCGGTGGAAACCTTCCGCACCGAGCGCTGGAGCGCGGTCGACGCGGACGTCAAGTTTGCCGCCGAGCGCATCATCCGCGAGAAACAGCTGCCGATCAAAAAGCTCAGCACCCACATCGTGATGAACAATGGCGTGCTGACCCTGGACCCGCTGAACTTCGACATGGCGGGCGGCAACCTCAGCTCGAACATCCGGCTCGACGGCAGCGGCCGCGAAGGCAAGAACGCCATCAAGGCCACCGCCAAGGTGGCCGCGCGCCACATCAAAATCAAGGAACTGTTCCCGACCATCGAGAAGATGCAGGCCACGGTCGGCGAGATCAACGGCGACGCCAGCCTGTCGGCCACCGGCAATTCGGTCGCCACCCTGCTGGCGGCTTCCAACGGCGAAATGAAAACCCTGATCAGCCAGGGCACGGTCAGCAAGCTGCTGCTGGAAGAAATGGGTCTGAACGTCGGCAATATCGTGCTCACCAAGCTGTTCGGCGACAAGCAGATCCAGCTCAATTGCATGGCCACCGATTTCGCCGTCACCAACGGTCTGATGCAAACCCGGATGTTCGTGGTCGACACCGACGAAGCCGTAATTACCGTCAACGGCACCATCAACCTGGCCAACGAACAGCTCAACCTGACCCTGAAGCCCGACACCAAGGCGCTGCGCATCTTCTCGCTGCGCGCCCCGCTGTACGTGCACGGCAGCTTCAACAAGCCCGACGTCAGCATCGACAAGGGCGTGCTGGCCCTCAAGGCCGGCGGCGCGGTGGCCCTCGGCCTGGCCGCCCCGGTGGCGGCCCTGTTACCGCTAATTAACGCCGGCCCCGGCAAGGACAGCCCCTGCGCCGCCCTGCTGGCCCAGGCCAGGGTCAAGCCGGTGGCGCCGCCCCCGGGGAAAACCCTCAAGCGTTGAGAAGTGTCCTTTTGCAAACACTGTGTGAGATGACGTACAGACGCGTGTGTTCGATGGATATAGTCTGTAGGCATCGGTGCAGCATCCCGCGCCGGAACGCAACAACAACACCACCACAAGGACAAGTATGAAGAACCTGAAAATCGTATCGGCATTACTGGCCGCCCTGATGCTGACCAACCTGGCCGGCTGCTCCAGCAGCGCCAAGACGGAAACGGTGGGCCAGTATGTGGACGACTCGGTGATTACCACCGCAGTGAAGGCAGCGATCCTGAACGAGCCCACCCTGAAGGTATCGGAAATCAACGTCGAAACCTACAAAGGCGTGGTCCAGCTGAGCGGCTTCGTCGCTTCGCAGGACAGCATCGCTACGGCAGCGAATGTCGCGCGGACCGTCAAGGGCGTGCAGTCGGTCAAGAACGACATTCGCATGAAGTAACAACTCAACGCAAGGAGGTCTCACCATGAAATCCATCAAACAGATTGCAGTGAGCGCGTCGCTGATCACCGTGGCGCTGGGTCTGGGCGGCTGCTCGAGCATGTCGGCGCAGGATAAAAACACCGCCATCGGCGCCGGCGCCGGCGCCGTCATCGGCGGCGTACTGACCGGCGGCAGCACCGCCGGCACGGTCGGCGGCGCTGCGGTCGGCGGCGTGATCGGCAACCAGGTCAAGCCAGCCAAGTAATCATCACCACGCCATAGCGCAGTTCGAACGGCCCGATCGGCGATCGGGCCGTTTTTTCGTGGCTATGCCACCGCGACGTAGTGGAGTGAACTTGAGCGGGCTTTCTTTCGTGCGCCTAGCAGGGGCGCACCCTTTCCCATCCCCGTAATGCGAAGTGGACACGCATCACGTTGGAAGCCTTTGGGCTGTCACAGCATCCGCCCCCGGCGTCCGATCCATCTCACACGAGCATGAATCCCACGTGCTCATGCAAGCCATGGGCGTTGCCGATCAGCGTTATGCCGGCATCGCTGGCCATCATCTCGGTTGCCGGCAACTTGACGCTGTCGGTGTCGGCTTCGGGCCACAATGGGCCCCACGGGCTACCGCCGATGTCCGGCATACCGTAAAGAAGATCGCTCATCTCGAACAGTTCACCGAAGGCCTCGCCAACGACCGAGTCCATCTGTGCCCATACGAGGTCGGCGGGGCCGCCGAAGTCCGTGTTGTTGAAATTGTCCCAGTGCGCCGTGTGCTCAGTAGGATCGGGGGCATGTACCAAGCTTCCGTAATGATCCGTCCGTTCAACTTCGCCAGCTTCCTTTACCGCTTCGTTCGTGCGCTGAGTAGCGTAGCGTTCTGAATCGAATTCCCACTTCTCGTTCAGATTCGCTGCGTTCTCAGCGAGATTGGGGTCCAAGGAATGATTGATTTCGTGGAGCAAGGTAGATGCGGCGAATTGACGCCGAGGAAATTGCCCTCACTGTCACGAACTTCCACTCCCTTGTCTGGGTCCCACTTGATGGTCTTCTCGCCGGGGACATAGGCAACGTCCCCCTCGTGGTTGAACTCGATCTTTATGTCTCTTTTTAAGACAAATTCCTGAATCGAAGCGTTGCCACCTATCGGCATGGCGGTTTGGATGTAATCGAGGGCTTGATCGAGCTTGGCTTGATCGGACTTGTCAGCATTAATGAGCCACAGGTCGTCGGAAGTAACTGGCATTTGTAAATCTCCATAATTGCCGCTCTAGGGGCAGCTGATGTATTTCTTATGGGTCGGAGGCGCTAGGCCCGCAACCCAAGCTCGTAGGCGTTCGGGAAGATCGGGCGCGGCAGACGCTTCGACGCCATTGACAACGCCATGCACCCTGTCATCGTTCGATCTAAATCGCCTGAACGCCAATGTGGCAAAGGGGCCGTCACTGTTGTGTAACCTGATGAGGATGCGAAGGTCTGGTTGCCGGATGTGCATGTCGCTTTTCTCGATCGCAGCCTTGTCGATAATTTCCAAAAGCCCGGTCATGCTGCTTTGATCAACCGAATAGCGGCACCCGTAGCTCGGCACCTTGTCCTCACTGATCGGTATCGGAACTTGGATATCCGAAACGATGTAAACCTCGGCAGAGGTGGCGGTTCGGGCGCCCCGGATGACATCAACGACGTTATCTGGCGACGATGCGCGTGCCGCTGATGCCATTGCAAATAGCAGCAGACAAGCACAAATCGCCGACGACTTCACAGCTCTCGCGATCGCTTTATTCATAAAATTCATCCTTGCCGGCTGGCGGCCTAGTTGATATGTCGTCATCGTAGGTTCCTCGTTGG
>CBFGOU010000525.1:0-4020 GCA_965650445.1 uncultured Oxalobacteraceae bacterium
GCCAGGCAAGACTTCCGCGGCAACCTGGCGCCGCTCGATCAGTTGCATGTCTCCCAGGAGATCGTGGGCGTGAAGCTCAAGCTGATCGGCGATGCGGTCTACGACCAGGACTTGCCGCTGCCGCAGATTTCCATCGGTCTGCAGCACAAGCGCAACAAGGGCATCGGCGGGCTGGGCGCGCTCGGCGTGACCTCGGTCACCCAGCTGGGCGCAAAGAAAGACAGCGGCACCGATGTCTACCTGGCCGCCACCAAGCTCTACCTCGATTCCAGCCTGCTGCTCAACGGCACGGTGCGCGCCACCAAGGCCAACCAGATGGGCCTGCTGGGCTTCGGCGGCGACATCAACGACAGCTATGAAGCCATGTTCGAGGCCTCGGCCGCCTATCTGGTGGACCGCCGTTTCATCGCAGGGGTGGAATACCGGAGGAAGCCGCGCAACCTCGGCGTGGACAACGAGAAGGCTTACTACGATGTGTTTGCCGCGTGGTTCCCGAGCAAGCATGTGTCGGTCACGGCGGCGTACGCGGTGCTGGGCGAGATCACGATCTTCAACCCCACGCGCCAGCGCGGGGCTTACCTGTCGGTCCAGACCGGCTTCTGATCAGCCCGCGAGGGCTTTTTCGAGCAGCGCGTGCAGGGCCGGAAATTCCGGCTCGCCCACATAGCGCTTGAGGATGGTGCCGTCCTTGCCGATCACGAAGGTGGTCGGCGTCATCACCACATTGCCGAACGACTTGGCGATGTCGCCACCGCTGTCGAGCGCCACCTTGAACGGCAGCTGGCGCGTCTGGGTGTAGTTGAGCACGTAGTCGGGACGGTCGCCCTGCATCGCCACGGCGACAAATTCCAGGCCTTGCCCTTTGTATTTGTTGTAGGTCTCGACCATATGCGGCATTTCCTTGACGCAAGTGGAACACGAGGTCGCCCAAAAATTGACCATCACCACCTTGCCACGCAAGCTTTGCGCGCTGATCTTCTGGCCATCCAGGCTGATGAAGGTCACGTCCGGCGCCGTGGCCGGCTTGGCGGCGAAGAAATAGCCGCCCGCGCCCAGCACCGCCACCACGGCGGCGATCAGCGCGGGCTTGGTCCAGGAACGTTTGGCATCGCTCATGATGTGGCTCGCTTACAGGCTGGTCGACGAGGAACCGGCTGCCGGTGCCAGGGCCTTGAGTTCGTCGTCGGTGAGGTACTCGAAAATCTTGACCACTTTCTGCACGCCCGACACGCCGCGCGCCACGTCGGCCGCCACCTGGGCTTCGCGCTGGGTCACGCGGCCCATCAGGTAGACCGTGCCGCGCTCGGTGACGACCTTGAACGAGGTGGCCGAGATGGTCTTCATGTCGATCAGGCCGGCCTTGACCTTGCCGGTGATGTAGGTGTCGCTCGAGCGCGAGGTGTAGCTGGCCGGGCCGGCGATCTCCAGCTCGTTGATCACGGAAATGACGCCGTCGATGGCGCGCACGTCGCGCTCGACCGCTTCCTTCATGGCCTCATCCTTGACTTCGCCGGTCAGCAGCACCTTGCGGTTGTAGCTGTTGGCGTTGACGTGGCCATAGTCGCCGGTGATCTTGGGCACCCGCAGGTCCGCTTTCAGGCCGATCGCCTTGTCGGCGGCCTGGGCGCCCAGGGTGCGCCGGTCGGCCGTGGCGACCGCGCTGGCCACCGCGCCGCCGACCACCACGCCCACGCAGCCGGCCAGGTTGGACACCAGGGCTGCGCACAGCAGGGCTTTCATCAACGGCGTTGCAAGCTTACTCATTCCCATCTCCTCCGAACAAGGCGACGTCGATGCCGTCGCAGATGCAGTGTATCGTGACCAGGTGAACCTCCTGAATGCGCGCGGTGCGCGTGTGCGCGACGTTGATATGGACGTCGGCGTCGGTGAGCATCTTGCCCAGTGCCCCGCCATCCTTGCCGGTCAGCGCCACGACGCGCATTTCGCGCTCCAGCGCCGCTTCCACCGCGGCCAGCACATTGGCCGAATTGCCGGAGGTGGAGATGGCCAGCAGTACATCGCCATCCTTGCCGAAGGCCTGGACCTGCTTGGAGAAAATCTCGCGGTAGCTGTAATCGTTGCCGACCGCGGTCATGATGGAGGTGTCGGTGGTCAGCGCCATGGCCGGCAGCGGAAAGCGTTCGCGCTCGAAGCGGCCCACCAGCTCGGCGGCGAAGTGCTGGCAATCGGCGGCCGAACCGCCGTTGCCGCACGCAAGAATCTTGTTGCCGTTCGACAGCGCACCGAACATCAGTTCGATGGCTTGCGAGATCGGCTGTGACAAGGCGGTGGCCGATTGAATCTTCAGTTCGGCACTTTCGTGGAAATGGGCGAGGATGCGTTGAGTATTCATAGTGTCGCGATTATAGTGCAGGCGCGCAGCAAGCCGGACAAGTGCACTTAAAAATGCTTACATTTGTGTTTACTCATAGATAACATTGCTCAGCCAGTCGACCGTTCCGCCCTCGACCGCCACCACGTCGAAGCGGCATGGCGGCGCCTCGGTGAAGCGCAGCAGATAGGTTTGCGCGGCGCACACCAGCCGGCGCTTTTTCTCTCCGTGGATGCTGGCCAAGGCCCCGCCATGGCTGGCGCTGCTGCGCTGGCGTACCTCGACGAACACCAGGGTGCCGCCGTCGCGCATGATCAGGTCGATTTCGCCGCCGCGGCAGCGGTAATTGGTTTCGACCAGCTTGAGGCCGCGCCCCTGCAGGTGGGCGAGGGCATGCTGTTCGTATTGATGGCCCTGCTGCTGGCTGGAAGAGCGGCGCGCTTCCATCTCAGTACCCCGCACTTGTGTTCAATGCAATAGGCGCGCACAATCGGCCCTTCGCCGGATGCGCGCGGCGCGCGTTCAGACATTTCATCAGCATCGCATTCTCCATGACAGAACCCACGTCCAGCTTGGCAACAGCGCTTCCGATCTTCGGCGAAGCGGCCCATCAATCCTACCCGCTTTCGACCTTGTATATCGTGGCCACGCCAATCGGGAACGCCACCGACATCAGTTTGCGCGCGCTGCACCTGCTCGGCCTGGTCGACGCGATTGCCTGCGAAGACACCCGCAAGACCGGCAACCTGATGCGCTTTTACGGTCTGAACCGGCCGCTCATCGCCGCGCACCAGCATAACGAGCGCGAAGTGGCCGACAAGCTGATCGCCCGCCTGCAGGCCGGCGAACGCATCGCCCTGGTGTCGGACGCCGGCACCCCGGCCGTGTCCGATCCCGGGGCGCGCATCGTCGACGCGGTCCGCCACGCCGGCCTGCGCGTGGTGCCGCTGCCCGGCGCCTCGGCGGCGGTCACGGCGCTGTCGGCCAGCGGCCTGGTCAACGACCAGTTCTACTTCGTCGGCTTTCTGCCGGCCAAGGCCAAACAGCGCGAGACGGTGTTGCAGGGCTTGGCCACGGTCAGCGCCACCCTGGTGTTCTACGAGGCCCCGCACCGCATCGGCGAGTGCGTCGAAGCGCTGGCTGCCGTCTTCGAGCCGGCCCGCCAGGTGGTGTTCGCGCGCGAGCTGACCAAACTGTTCGAGGAAATTCACCGCTGCCCGCTGGCCGAGGCGCTGGCCTGGATCCGTGCCGATGCCAACCGCGAACGCGGCGAATTCGTCGTGCTGGTCGAGGGCGCGCCGGCCGCCCAGGATGGCGCCGAGGCCGAGGCCGAGGCCGAGCGCATCCTGCGCATTTTGCTGGCGGAATGCTCGGTCAAGCAGGCTGCCAGTCTGGCCGCGCAAATTACCGGGCGCAAGAAAAACGCGCTGTACGAGCGGGCCCTGGAACTCAAGGGCGGCGCGGGCTGAAAATGTGCTGGAACGCCGCACCGATTGCGTTCGGCGCGGTCAAACGGCCACGCGGGCCGCTCGCTGCCCTTGCTGCTTGTGCAGGTTATATCGGGGGACCATGTGCAAGGGCATCCGGTGGCGAGCGGGCCGCGCCCTGGGCCGCAAAATAAAACCGGGCCGAACCTGTCAACGCTAAATAGAAATGTCCCCTGTTCTCCAAAGTAGAAATGTCCCCTG
>CBFGOU010000526.1:0-4001 GCA_965650445.1 uncultured Oxalobacteraceae bacterium
GGCAGCGCATTGGTGAGCGCGTATGACGCCCACGGCGGGGTAGCCAGCGCGCGGCTGCGGCCGGGGCGTTATCAGGTGCCTGTTCAGGCAAGCGGCAGGGCCGAGGACGAGGCACTGTTCACCGCGTTGAAGGCGCGTGCGATGGTGCGCCTGTCGTCGTCCGGCCTGATCGAGACGGTCCCGCGCGATCTGGCGGCCTGGCGCGACGCTCCCGAAAGCGCACGCGCCAGCGAGCTGGCCGGCTGGCGCGCGGTGGTGCTTGACGCCGACGCCCGCAAGCTCATCGACCGGCTCTACCGCAAGGCCGACGGCGAGTACGTGCGCACCCAGATCCAGGTATTTAATAGCGAGCGGCGCCTGCTGGGCTGGCGTGTGCGGCCGGCCCGGACGGGCCAATGGCGTGCCAGTGTCGGGTCGGCACCGGCAGCCACGGCCAGCGGGCTGCCCGCCTCCAGCAGCAGACTGTTTGCCGACTTGCCGCAGGCCTGGGCCGGGTGGATGCGGCTGGCGTCATGGCCGGAGGCGCCGGCGGGCACCCCGGCACGCATCACGCTCGACCTGGACAGCGCCGGCAGCGTCGAGATCATGCTGGCCGGGCGCCTGCTGGGCATCGAAGGGGCGCAGCTGGCCGGATCGCGCGCCGTTTGCGACGGGCGTGCCTGCCCGTCGGCCGATGCGGTCCGGGTACTGGCGCTGGCACCGGACGCCGGCGCGCGCAGCGTCACGCTGACGGCGCTGCCGCTCGATATGGCCGGCATCGGCGCGCGCGGCGACGAGCAGTACCGCCACCTGCGCGTGCGCGGCGGCGAACTCGCATGGCACGCCCTGGCCGCCGGCGCAGGCGCGGCACGGCGACAGGCCGCTGTTCCGGTCACGCTGGTCGACCGCAACGGCGCGCTGCTGTGGAGCGCCGGCGCGCCGACCCGCGCCGCCACCGACGCGGGGCTGGCAACGCTGCTCGGGCTGCACGAACAGCACGCCGCCAGCGTGGCCGGCATGCTGGGCCGGCTTCAGTCGGCCCAGGCACATCAGGCGCGCCTGTCGATCGACCTGGCACTGCAGGCGGCCAGCCAGGCGGCGCTCGACTGCATCGGCATGCGCCATGGGCGCTGGGACGGCAGGTCGTGCAGCGGCGGCGAAGCGGTACCGCCCGGGCGCCAGGCCGGCCTGGCGATCATCGATACCGTCAATGGCGACGTGCTGGCCGCCGCCGGAGCGGGGGGCGGCAGCGTGACAGCGGCCAACTGGGAGGAAGTACGCGACTTCGACCGCGCCAACCCGGCGCGCAGCCCGCTGCGCCTGCCGGCCCTGCAGCACGACGGTGGCGCCCACCGCAGCCCCGGCTCGACCTTCAAGATCGTCAGCGCCCTGGGGCTGGAACTGGCGGCGCAGCGCGACCCGCAACTGGACGCGCTGCTGGGCGGGCTGCCGCTGGCGTCGATCAACCGGATGGCGCGCGACAAGGGCTTCGCCTTCCAGACCACGGCGGCGAGCTACCCGGTCGGCACGCACCTGGCGCATATCACCAACTACAAGGATCAGCAGCTGGACCGGCGGGCGCAGGACGGCAGGCTGGGACTGGCGCAGGCACTGACCTATAGTCTCAATACCTGGTTCGCCTGGTCGGGAGAACTGAGCGACGCCAGCCTGTTCGGCCGGCCCGACGGCGGCGTGCCCGATTTGCAGCCGCTGGCGGCCGATGCGCTCGATGGCGTGCGCCCGATCGTGGCGATGGCGCACCGGCTTGGCTTCGAACAGGCGATCCGTCTGGATGGCGGCCTGCTGCCGCCGGATTACGACTGGTCCGCCTGGGACGCGCTCCAGGCCAGCCCCGCGCA
The DNA here is from genome assembly GCA_965650445.1 of uncultured Oxalobacteraceae bacterium. Taxonomy (GTDB): domain Bacteria; phylum Pseudomonadota; class Gammaproteobacteria; order Burkholderiales; family Burkholderiaceae_D; genus Telluria_A. The sequence goes on from CBFGOU010000526.1 coordinate 1,839, forward strand.
TATCGACCCGGTCCACACCCGCCATGAACTGCGCCAGATGGCGATCGGGCTGCGCATGCAGACCACGCCACTGCAGATGGCGCTGGTGGCCGGGGCGGTGGGCGAGGGCAGGACGGTGGCGCCGCGCCTGCTGCTTGCGCTTGACGGGCGCGATGCGCGCCCGGGCGCCACCACTGCGCTCGGCGTGCGCCTGGACCGCATCCGGGCCGGCATGAAAGGCGTCATCGATGGCGGCACGGCGGCAGGAGCCTTCCGCGCGCCTGCGCTGGACGCGGTGCGGCACGGGTTGTTCGGCAAGACCGGCACCTCGCCCACGTCGGACACGCTGTCCACGGTCTGGTTCACCGGCTGGCTGGAGCCCGGCAGCCTGCCCGGCCAGACGCACCGGCTGGCCATTGCCGCTTTTGTCAGCCACTCGGCCACGACCGGCGGCGAGCACGCCGCGCCGATTGCCGCCGCGCTGCTGCGCGAGATGAGCCGCCCGAAGCCGGAACAGACGGGTAAATAGGGGTTTCAAGCGCGCCTTGCGCGGCGCCGTTGTGTGGCATGATTTTGCTGAGAGAACGACAACGACAATACGGGATCGAGGAAGGTATGCGTCTGCCGGGAACCCGGTATCAGGAACACGGTTGGGAACAGGTGCGCAAGCTGCTTGGGCACTGTTCCCTGCAGGCGTTCGCCCAAATGGAACCGGCGCCCGACACCCTTGCCGCGTATGTCGACCTGACCGCCGAAGCGCTGCGGGCGGCCTCGCGCACCCCCCGTGCCCTCAGTGCCGGTAACAGCTACGGCGAGAGCGTCTTCGAGCTGGCGCTCAGCCTCCTGTACGAGCTGCAGGCCCGTCCCGCCGACTGGGAGGCCTTGTGCGCCGCGGTGGCCGGCGAACAGGCCAGGACCGGGGCCTTGCCCGATGCCAGCCTGCGCAAAAAGGTCAACGATATGTACGCGGTCCTGCGCGACAAGGTCGATGCGGACAATTACCAGGTCGCTTGTGGACGCCCATGCAGTCCGAACAGGATGTATGCCTACCGCATGCTCGATATGGCCTACGCCGCCATCGCCGCCGTGTTCGCGGACTGGGAGCGCCATGCCGGACAGCTCGGCGCCATCCTCGGCCGCGACATTGCCGCCATGCCGATCGAAGTGCGCCAGATGAAATCGATCGCCGGCTGCAAACCCGAGTGGGTACTGGCCTGGAGCGCCGCGCAGGAGCGCTTCGCCGGCGCGCCCGGGCCGCTGCACACCCGCTCGAAGCGTTTCGCCAACCTGAAGAGCAGTCCGGAGAAAATCGGCGCCATGCTGGCCGAGATCGGCGACTACGAAGAGCTCTCGTCCAATCGCGACCGTGACTGGCTGCTCGATGCCGACGAAGCGGCCGGCTGGATGGGGGACCTGTGGCGCATCGTCGCGCAGGCCGACAATCCGGGGCCGGACCAGCTGCTGAGCGCGCCCGAGGATGACGGCACTGCGCCGGAACCGGAACCGGTCCTGGACAGCGACCCTGCGGACGAAGAACGCGCCGCTGCGGTTTCACTGCCCCCCCGCTTCATGCAACTGGCGGCTGCGGCGCAGGACCGCGCCAGCTGGAGCGCCCGTATGCTGGCCGGGGAAACCCTGCCGGTGCGGCTCGCGGTGTACCTGAAACTGCTGGGGGGCGACGACGAATCCTATCCTGACGAATGGCGCGACCCGGCCACCGGCGAACTGCCTACCATGCAACAGCTGGCGGCGCTGGACCAGTTGTCGCTGCCGACGCTGCGCAAGCGGCGCGACTCAGCCATCGCGCGCCTGCAAGCGGCCAATCCAGAAGGAGAATGACGTGACCAAGCCTGATGTTCTCGACCGCAAATTGCGCGAACGCCTGTTGCTGGCGGCGCGCAAGGATGGCGACTATCTGGTGCTTGCCGATGCGACCTTGCGCGCGGCGCTGGACGGCAGCCGCCGCCTCACGCCGGCCGAAAGCGCGGCCCTGCAGGCATCGCCGCTGACGCTGCGGCGCCTGCGCCAGCTGTCGTCGGAGTACGCCTGGGCTGGCAGCGCCGGCATGCTGCGCGCTGCGTCCGGCCATGCGCCGCTGGCCGAACTGGTCACCGACGACGGCCATTGGCGCCTGCATTTCGTCGAGCAGGACGGGGCGTGGCGGGTGATCCTGGCGCTCGATGC